>JAICXZ010000056.1 GCA_025934475.1 Mucilaginibacter sp.
ACGAGTAAGGTTGCCCGGATCAGATTTCAGGGTTACATCAACATTACGCTCGCTGCCATCGTGAAGCACACCAAGGTCGATCTTATCGCCCGGAGCTAAACGTGCAACTGGTTCCTGCAAATCAGAAGACTCATATACGGTGTGGCCATTCACTTTGGTGATGATATCGCCATGTTTCAGGCCAGCCTGTTCAGCACCGCTGCCCGGAGCAACCTGGTCAACATATAAACCGGTTGTCTGGCTGATGTGCAGCGCATCGGCAGCATCCTGGTCAAGCTCTTTAAAGCTTACACCGAGATAGCCACGCTTAACCGAACCATATTTTTCGATATCGTTTAATACTTTACGTGCCAGGTTGATTGGGATAGCAAAGCCATAGCCCTCGTATGAACCTGTTTGTGAAGCAATAGCAGAGTTGATACCGATCAACTCGCCACGGGCATTCACCAAAGCACCACCGCTGTTACCAGGGTTAATGGCAGCATCAGTCTGAATAAATGACTCGATACCGGTGTTTACCTTAGGCTGGGCCTGGCGTTGCGGACGCATGCGGCCAAAAGGACTCGATTGACCCTGGTCCTGCTCCTGGTCTTCGCTACCAATAATATTGATGTTACGTCCTTTAGCACTCACGATACCGGCAGTAACTGTAGAGGTCAGGCGGAAAGGGTTACCCACAGCCAACACCCACTCACCCACTTTCACAGCGTCAGAGTTGCCGAATTTTACAATCGGCAGGTTCTCAGCGCTGATCTTGATCAGGGCAAGGTCAGTATTTGGGTCGGTACCGATCACCTTTGCATTATAATGACGGTGATCATTGGTTACAACCTCAATCTTTTCGGCTTTGGTAACAACGTGGTTATTGGTCACGATGTAACCATCAGGAGAAATGATCACGCCTGAACCCGAAGCCATTTGCGGTCCTTGCGGAACCATGCGCTGGCCAAACATATCGCCAAACAATTGCTGCATCTGATCCTGGCTGCCGTTGTCCTGGTTAGGATACGTAGTACGAATATATACCACGGCCGGAGTTACTTGGGCAGCAGCTACCGTCAGGTCAACTTCGCCTGCAGACGATAAATTGGATGATGGTAATGGGTTGTTTGCAAAATAAACTTTCTGTTTTTCGTCGAGGCTCATATTGCTCGCATACTTGTTCTCAATCACTTTGTACGCGCTTAGAGCCAGAGCACCGCCCAGGAAGGCGGTTAGTACTGTTAAACCAAACTTTTTCATTTTATTAATATTTCACTTTTCTTTAGTATAGAATTGTTGTGATAACGAAGGATGTTCAAATTTAATACCATATAGACGTTATTATCAATGGTAAGTTATGTGTAATAATGTTAAAATTTGTTAAATTAAATTAAACAGGGGTGCAAATATTGTTACGGGATGTTGTTCCTTTGCAGATATTATAATAATTGAACAAACCAGGTGACCATTAAGTTTTATAAATACCAGGGCGCAGGCAACGACTTTATTTTGGTTGACAATCGAGGAGAAAATGCTGTGAATCACAACAATCCGGGCTTAATTGCGCGTTTATGCGACCGTAGATTTGGTATCGGCGGCGACGGGATGATGTTTTTGCAGGAAAAGGCAGGATATGATTTCGAGATGGTATATTATAATTCCGACGGTCAGCCGAGCAGCATGTGCGGTAATGGCGGTCGTTGCATTGTGGCCTTTGCCAAATTCCTGGGAGTTATAGATTCAGAAACGAATTTTTTGGCAGTTGATGGGCCGCATCATGCCAAAATTTCAGCATCTGGCGACTGGGTAAGCCTGCAAATGATCGACGTAAATGAGATCAATAGTGATGGTGAGGCCTATGTTTTAAATACCGGATCGCCACACTATATCGAATTAGCCGATGGATTAAAGGATAAAGACGTTTACCACGACGGCCATGCTATCCGCAATAATGCTACCTATAAACAGCATGGCATCAACGTAAACTTTGTGGAGCCAATGAACGATGGGTACTTTGTGCGCACATTTGAACGCGGCGTTGAAGATGAAACATATGCCTGCGGAACCGGTGTAACTGCTGTGGCGCTTGCGATGGCAAAACATCATAAACAGACCGGCCAAATCAATACTCCGATCAAAGTGCTGGGCGGAAATCTCAATATCCGTTTTGAGACCAGTGACGATAAACATTTCACCAATATTTTCCTTGAAGGGCCCGCTGTTCAGGTGTTTGACGGCGAGATTCAAATCCCGTAGATACGCGATGCATCGCGTATCTACAGCGAGATGACCTAACGTATAGACGCAAAATTTTAGTCTATACCATTCAGATAATCTGCTAGTTAGCATAATTCTTACAACAATTTGAACATTATGTTGTATTAATTGCATGAAAAATGGCAAGATAGAATTAGTAAATGGCGACATCACCACAATGCGGGTAGATGCCATCATCAACGCCGCTAATTCGTCGCTGTTGGGTGGTGGCGGCGTGGATGGCGCAATACACCGCGCCGGCGGTAAAGCTATATTGGATGAGTGTATTCAAATCCGAAATAAGCAAGGCGGTTGCAAGGTTGGCGAGGCCGTTATTACTACTGCCGGAAGCATGCCTGCCAAGTATGTAATCCATACGGTAGGACCTGTTTGGAGCCAATCAAAAAGCGGAGCTGATCAACTGCTGGCCAATGCCTACCGCAACAGTTTAAAACTGGCGGTAGAAAATGGCGTTAAAACCATTGCCTTTCCTAATATCAGTACCGGTATTTATCATTTCCCTAAGGAGGAGGCTGCCCAGATAGCCATAAGTACAGTGGAAGATTTTCTGGCCCAGCACGGTCAGGTTGAAAAGGTAATCTTTGTTTGTTTTGATGAGGAAAACCATATGATCTACCGGAATCTCCTATCCCGACGCCCTTTTCCAATCCAATAATACACAACAATATTTTTTCTGGAAGGTGACGTACGTCATTGCGGCTACGTATTAAATTAAAGTACTTTGAACGGTTACATTTCGATTCTGTGCGTTTACTAAGGGTAAAATGAGCAAAAACATTGCTCGGCCACTATCGTAAAAATGGGATTAATATGATGTGCAAAGGATTATGCATGCGCAAACGAATAATACTTCCGCTAGCCGGCTGTATTATGATGCTATTTTTTTCCTGTAAAAAAGAAAAGAAATCGAACCCTGCTCTTCCAAACCCACCGGTGAGCGCGACGACGCTTTACAGCGATTCGGTTTTTTATATGAAAAATACTAATGATTACTTCGTGAATCCTGTAATTTCCAAATCCGGAACCTTCATGAGTTTCCCTGACGGTCTCAACATCGACCAAAATACAGGCGTCATCAACATAAACAAGAGCGAAACCGGGTTGAAATATAGAGTGTCGTTCGTCGCGTCAGGGTCACCCGATACGATCAGCTCTTATGTCATCATCTCGGGTATTAATTATGCGGATAAAATTTATAACCTCGCCGCGGGGGACAGCATAGCCGCACCGGTTTACAATGCCAATTTTAACATGGCCCCGCCGGGTGGCAGCGCCAATATATTTGACGAGACAAACGGCTGTAAAAATGCCGGCATTGTAATTGGCTCAACGAATGGCATCATTAACCTGGCGCAAACGGTAAGGAACCAGGGTATCGACACCGGCGCAACTGCACAGGTGAAACTGGTTTATCGCATCAACGACGCCAGCGGCAAGGCGCCAAACGGCCTGGAGATGAAGATATATTTTTACCGGACAGCTTCAGAGATACCGCAGTATTTAACAGACCTGCTGATTCAGCGAAGAGGCACCATTCTGACATCAAACTCGACTGTTCCGCCGGTGATACAATCAGGCCGCCTGGCAGTTAACAGCCTGGTTACGCAATCAAAAGCTGCGCAGCCTGCTCGTCCGCGGCCGCCATGCATTATCGTTGTGAGCAGGTAATAGCGGTTGTCGCAAGGGTTATTTTTATTTTGGTATATTTAATGCATGCATTTTGGCCGAAGCCCGATCTGCCTGATCGCGATTCTTTTATTATTCACCCGGCCGGGTATCTCCCAGACAGCCATTAACTATAAATTGCTCTACGAACGGGCCGAGAAGCTCTCCAGTGCGCTCAATCATACAGATCAAACCGATGAAGCGGCTCTGAAAATGTACGAGCAGGTAGTCACCTACCTAAAGGAGGCCAACAGAGACGATCAGTTTTTATTTAAAGCTGATGTAAGTACCGGGGCTTTTCTCCAGGTATTGGGCAGGGAAAAAGAGTCGATCAATTTCTTTAAGAGTGCACTGGCGCTGAAGCCTAAACTTACAAGGCTTAAAGACTCGGTGTTGTTCAGGCCGCTTGTTTATTGCGGTAATGCTTATTATACATTGGATAAACCAGATACTGCCGAAAGCTTTTACAAAAGGGCCTCGGCAATTGCCGACCGGTTTCCCAACGTAAGTGAACTCGAAAGGCTTTATAATACTTTAGGAGTGATCAGTTATTCAAAAGGCAATTATTCCGAAAGTATCCCTTATTATCAAAAGGCAATCTCGACTTTAAAAAGGGCAAAAAATTACGATAATACGCTATTTGTGGTATATCAAAGCAACCTGGCATCGGCTTTCCGAAAGCTGAGGCGATACCATGAGGCCTTAAACATCTACCTCGGACTTTTGCCTTACAAAGTTCAAACTGACCAGATATTACATAATATCGGTGCAACCTATCTGGGCATGAATGATGACGATAAGGCCGCTGCTTACCTTGGCCGTGTGAGTTATGAAAATCAGAAGAAACTTAATGACCTGGCATCGGCTTATTTGCACAAAAAGGACTATAACAAAGCGGCATATTACCTTGTAAAAGCCAAAGAGCTGAATGTACGCGTGAACAAGGCACGAAAAAACAGCGATTATGGCATCACTTTAAAATATTGGGGGGACCTGTGCTATCAGCAAAAACAAATGGTTGAAGCATTGTCTTACTATCAGGAGTCCATAGCTAACCTTCTTACAGATTTCACATCGACCGATTTATATAACAATCCCACAAATTTCCGGAATGCCTTTAACGGTATGGATTTGTTGGAGGTCTTGTCGGCGAAAGCACAGGCATTCAAAGCATTATATTCACAAACACATAAGTTGCAGGACCTAGAGGCCTCTCTTAATGCTTCTACCGCATTCTATGCATTAGCCAATTATATTGCCAGGTTTTATGAGACGGACGAATCGCGACTGGTGATCAGTAATCGGAAATATATTTCGCGAGATGAGCCTATTAGTATTTGTCTACAGCTATTCAGATTAACCGGCGACCAAAAATTTGTTGAAAAGGCTTTTGCGCTCGATGAAGAGAACAAAGCCAGTCTAATGTCGCTTTACCTGGAGGAGGCCAATCAAAAGCAACAGGCCGCGCCACCTCAATTACTTAAAGAGGAGAACAACTTAAAAGAAGCAATTACCCGCCTATCGCTCAGGGATGCTTCCGAAAATGACACTACTCGGCTACGGACCGATAAAAATCAGATCAATGACCTTACTGTAAAACTTTTGAGGATACAGCAAGAAATTAATCAGAAGACCGGCTTTACGCTTGAAAGCAATACGGGGTTTGGGGGTTCTATCGCCGATCTTCAGAAAATCATTCCCTCTAACGGCGCTGTATTGTCGTATCACGTTAGTCAGGCTGAAATAATCTATTTTGTAATTACCCGTAATGATTTCAGTTTTTTTAAAAGTGCAGTCAAACCCGATTTTTTTAATTCGATAAATGAGCTATACCATTTGGCGGGAGAACGGGAAAGGAATAACCTAAGTAGAATAAAAGCCCTCAGCCAGGAGCTATATAAAAAGCTGATTGAGCCGGCAGGGGAGGCCATAGAAAACAAAAAACAGCTAGTGATTATCCCGGACAATACGCTAAATTTTCTGCCTTTCGAATTGCTGATGGATGATAATGGCAACCGGCTTTTAAACAACCATACAGTCATCTATAATTATTCGTGCAGAATTCTCCGAAAAAGCAATCACGACCTTTTAAATAAAAATATGACCAGGCTTGGCATGGCGCCTTTTGTTGAAAAACCGGATGGGCCCGACCCGGGCCACCAGTGGAGCGAACTGCCTGCTTCCGGGCTTGAGGTAAGGCGCCTTATGGGTACTGCATTGATCGGAAGGAATGCAACTAAAGAGGCGTTCCTGAAAAAGGCCGGGAAATTTAATATCATTCACCTGGCAACACATGCCATGGCGAATGATTTACATCCCGATCAATCTTTTATAGCATTTTACCCGGTAAAGCAGGATTCGGACTTAACTTACAAACTGTTCATGCCCGAGATATATAACCTGCAATTAAACCAAACACGGCTCATTGTTCTTAGCGCTTGTGAAAGTGGGGCGGGTGAACTGGCGCAGGGTGAAGGTGTCATGAGCCTGTCAAGGGCATTCTCATATTCCGGTTGTGACAATATCATCACGTCCATGTGGAAAGCCGATGACCAATCGACGGCTTATATCTCCGGCAAGCTTTATGCATATCTTGCAAGGGGGCATACCATCGCCGAAGCATTGAGGCAAGCAAAACTTGACTATATCGGAGATACGCAGATTGGGCCGGCGCAAAAATTACCGGGATATTGGGCGCATTTAAGGCTTATCGGCACATTTGAAAAATCGTCGCAAAATAACACCTGGATATGGTATCTGGCTATTCTGCTAGTTGCCGGCCTTATTATACTCATAAAAAAGGGTCGTCCGAATGACAGACGACCCCGGAATTAGGCTTAACAGGAATCAATTGTGACCTGATCCATCATTGCCGTGACCGCCTTCACCATGGCTGCCACCGTCATCTCCGCCTTCCTGGTGCATTTGTGTATCACCGCAATTTTCAACATTTAACCTGATCTTGTTAAAGAGGTTAGCGTTTGAATTGTCGCTGATAACGATAACTCCGCCGGTTAGACTTGCGCTGCTCAGATCGGAAGCGGTGATTCCGGCAACCATTTTATCCAGATGGAGTTGTACAAGTGTCGAAATATCGCCGGTATTGTGCAGCATAACGTTACTTGCTTCGGCTTTGATGGTCAGGTCCTGGTTGATATCAAGCTCAACAGGCGTTATCGTTCCATCTGCGGCAGTAAATGAGCCCTTTAATTTTAGTGGAATTGCGCTGGTATCTGCCATGCGGGTAAAATCAACACGCACTTCGATTTCTTTGTAAATTCCTGTGTCAAGGGCTGCTGTTACTACTGATGGATTGAGCGCAAACAGGTCGACAGCCATCAAATTACGAGTGGTGATCTCAATGCTGCTTTGAGCCGTTTTGGCTTCGAGCCTGAACCTTGTGATATTGGCAGTGCCCGAACTGAACATGATAACCGGCGCAACCGAATTCACATTTAATTTGGAGGCCGACGCCATCAAGGCTGTTGATGTATTGACGGCTTTCAGGGAAAATGCAACCTGTGAGGCCTTCGTAACAGCGGCAGGTTTAACGCCACTGTCTTTCTTGCAGCTGTAAACACAGGCAATGGTTAGTAATACAACTAATGCTTTTTTGATCTGGGTTAATGATGCTAAATTTTTCATGGTTTTATTCAATTTTTATTATTGGTAAATACCATGAACCGAAATGTAACCGGCTGATCTAAATTTTTTAAAAAAATTGCAGATTTGATTTTATAAGTTTCGACATCTGCATTTTTTTGTTCCTGTCAAAGGCTGGCAGGTGGAATGCAACTGCAGTTGCAAAGAAAAGATTCAAAAAAAGCTGCACTTATTTCCCGTGGTCCTTAATGGCAAGTATTTTAAGTCGGAGCATCATCCAAAAAGTCACTTTATCATGATAGAGATGATCGGGATTCGTATATATTTTTTCAAAGATCGACTTTGCTTTTGCCGATTGATGATTTTCCAAATAGGTGAAGCCTAAATAATATTCAGCGTCATCCCGAAATGAATTATCCGGATTGCCCGGGTTGATCAATCGATTATAAAGAGTTATAGCGTCGCCATATTGATGCGTCTGTTGGTAAGCCTGGGCGGCCAAAAGATAATCGCGGTTGTTTGGGCTTGAGGTAGCTTTAAAATCAGCGATAACCTGGCTGTAGTTTGCCGTGTTAAAATCATTTACTATGGCGTTGTTTGGGTTTTCGCCACGGGCTACACTTACTTTATATGGCTGATAATTCTCCTTGTACAGTCTGGCAGATGATGTGCTGGCATACATAAAAATAGTAACCGAAAGCAATGCGAACATAAGAATAGCCGCATATTTCATCAAATGGAGGGCAAAAGGGTAAACTTTAGACTTCGATACCGCTTCGGCTTCCGCTTGCAACATTTGTTTTCTAACCGAAGCAACCTGGCTTTTAAGACCGTACGCGCGTACCGCTTCCTGAGCCAATTGAAGATTATGAAGCTCTTTTTGCATAGCTTCGTCTGCACTTAGTAATTCTTCAACAGCTTTCCGCTCATTATCAGACAATTCACCATCAAGGTATTGTATGAGCTTTTCAGTTATTTCTTCGTTACGATCCATAAGTCAATGCGTTCTTAAACTGCCGGGCCAATTCGGGATTGCTATCCAGCATTTGTTCGAGGCTCTTTAAACATTTATATTTTTTATTTCTTAAAACCTGTTCATTCTGAAACTCAACCAACGGAAGTATATCCTTCATAGGCAGATCTTCGTAATAGAAAGCGACTAAAATTTTCCTGCAAACATCGCCAAGCTTATCTATCATGGTCATCACTATATTTTTAGATTCCCGGCCGGCTACCAGGTAACTTACGTCGGTTTCTTCAAGGTCTCTCGCAGCCTCATATTTTTCCTCCCGATGCAAAACACGGTTTCTTCTTTTCAATTCATTAAGCCAGGTGAACCGGCACAGGCTATATAAAAACGTTTTTATACTGGATTCACCTTTAAATTTGTCTCTCCTTACTACGTCTATAAAATTGACAATCACCTCCTGGAAAATATCCTCGGCATCCTGCTCCGAACCCTGGTTGTTTCGGACATAGCTGCTTAAGCCGCCATAATAGTTTTTATACAAGTGTTTGATCGCTAAATCACTCACGCGATCTTTTTTAAGCGTTTTGATCAACTCTTCGTCAGAGTATCCAATCACTTTGCTCATGCAATTCTTAGATTAGTAAATACTGTACCTGGTTTTGTAACTAAAGCTAACAGTTTTGTTTCGCTTAATTGGGATAACCCAGGTAACATCGTTTGCATTCTGTTGCCATCTCGGTTGTCGCGGAAGCTAAATTAAAATGCCTATCTTTACTGGAAACCTTGTTAATATGAATAAGATCAAATTATTTCTTGCATTTGTTATAGCAGGTACTTCTGCGTCCGCCTATGCGCAACAAGTGAAACCTACATTTAAAAAGATAATATACGTACCTTATTTCCTGCAATTGTCGGGCAAGGATACGGTTCATTTTATACGAGATCGTTTAGAGGTTAATGAAAATGGCTACGCGCATTATACGATCACCTATTATACCCGTCCGCGAAGTACCTATGATACTATTTATCAACTGCCGGATACGCTGATCGCCAGGTTAAATAAAATATTTAACGTGAAAAGTGATCTGGAGTCGTTTAGGATATCCGACAAACAACCTAACGGTTTTGCTTATAAAGTCGAACTGATATTTATCAGCTTTATGGACCTTATAGGGAAAACGCATTCTTATATTGATGCTTGGCCATATATGAGTAAAGAATTTAATGCGGCCTTGAAAGCATCTATTTATAGAGCAAGGATCAGTACCGATAAGGATTTTGTACTTGATGATAAAGCTTTGGTTAACC
>JAICXZ010000254.1 GCA_025934475.1 Mucilaginibacter sp.
AACAATGTACGAGGTTTTCATGTTTTTTTAAAGTTTATCAAAAGTTGAATTTACAACTTTGATGTCAAAACCCATACCGTTGTTACATTTTGTGCAGACGATCTATTTTTGTGGACTTTTTGGCAGGATGATCAAATAGCAGGAATCAGAAGTCAAAACAGTAGCGATTCCGGGTTCTTTTTTTAATCTGCAAAGATTTGAGTTTTCCACTAGAACTCGTCCTTCGGTTCCAAATCGAGGCATTTCATCATTAAGGCCTCTATAGCATCGAGGTCGAAAGGTTTGGCGATGTAATAGTCGGCGCAACTGTCGCGGGCAATGTTCGCAATGTTCGCGTGGGCTGATACAAGGATAACGCAAATGTGGCTTGTGATAGGCGTCGATTTGATCTTATAGCAAAGATCGCCGCCGAACCCATTGCTAAGCCGGTGGTCTACCAGGATCATATCTGGCCGATGTAAAACGATGTCGGCTATTGGCAATACCTCGTTCGAGACCGCGAATTCAAGGCCGAGCATTTCCGCCAGGTAACCCAAAACGATGGACGTATCGTTGTCGTCCTCTATGATCAATACTTTCTTTTTCATTAGGGGGGAATGTTTTGATTGTGAAAAAAAGACCGGCAAAAAATTTGAAGACTGGCTGCGGATAGATAAAGGTAATATTTGTTTTTGAAGAAACATTGGATTTATAAATTTCTAATTTTTTTAATCATTAATTAACTCACCATCAATGTAACTAAATTGTTCATTTGACATTCTCTATCGGAAATATCGTTTTTTGCCCTTATCTTGACAGCGTCAATCCGACACAATAAACCTGCTACATATTGAAACATTGTTACCTGCGCCGCGGCGCCCGCTTACTTTTGTTTGTTTTATGCTGCCTGGCAGGGCACTATGCCCATGCTCAAAAGGCCAACGCTAATTACCGCTACCATATCAAGAGAGCCACGTCAGCGATATCGATCGACGGAGTAATGGACGAACAAGCCTGGCGCGAGGCCGATTCGGCAGCAAATTTTCATATGGTGCTGCCAATGGATACCAGCCTGGCCAAAGTGAACACCGTTGTGCGGATGACTTACGACGACCGGAATCTTTACATCCTGGTAATCAACTACAATTTGCTGCCTGGACCATATATGGTGGAGTCGATGAAGCGCGATTGGAATTTTGTTAAGAATGACAATTTTATCTTTTTTCTCGATCCTTTCGATGCCCGTACTGACGGATTTACGTTTGGCGCCAACGCAGCGGGAGGCCAGTGGGATGGTAGTATGTACGCAGGCGGCAGCGTGGACCTGAACTGGGATAACAAATGGTACTCGGCGGTAAAAAACTACCCGGATAAGTGGGTATTCGAGGCGTCGATTCCCTTCAAAAGTATTCGTTATAAAAAAGGTATCAGGGAATGGGGCATCAACTTTAGTCGTAATGATCTGAAGTCGGCAGAGAAATCAGCCTGGGCGCCGGTTCCGCGGCAATTTCCAACGGCCTCATTGGCTTACACAGGGACCCTAGTTTGGGATGAAGATCCACCAACAGCCTCGAGCAACGTTTCCGTTATTCCTTATGCTTTAGCCGGAGTGACCAAAGATTATAAAGACGGCACCTCACCGCAATTCAAGAAAGAGATTGGCGGCGACGCTAAAATATCCCTCACGCCGTCGCTCAACCTCGATCTGACCGTAAATCCTGATTTCGCACAAGTAGATGTGGACCAGCAGGTAATCAACCTGAGCCGTTATCAGTTATTCTTCCCTGAAAAACGCCAGTTCTTCCTCGAAAACGGGGACCTGTTCTACAATTTTGGTTATTCCGATATCCGGCCTTTCTTTTCCCGACAGATCGGTTTGCAGCAACCTATCGATTTTGGAGCGAGGCTCACAGGTAAACTGGATAAAGACTGGCGCATTGGGGCGATGGACATCCAGACTGAAAACTCTGGCGCCAATAGCCTTGATGGCGCTAATTATGGTGTTATCACTTTGCAACGTCGTGTATTGGATAGGTCGAACATCGGATTTATGTTCGTCAACAAAGATATTACCGGGTCCCTACCCGGGGTAACCAACCTGAACAACAGCACCATCGGCGCCGAATTTAATCTCGCTTCAACCAGTAATATGTGGACGGGCAAGCTGCTCGGCCTCAAATCATTCACCCCCGGCAAAAATGGACACGATTTAGTACTGGCGGATCATGTGCAGTATTTCAGCAAATTCTGGCAGCTGTATCTGCAGGAGGAGTATGTAGGTAAAAATTACACCGCATCAGTCGGCTTCGTGCCGAGGGTGGGCTACATCAAAATAAATCCGCTGATACTGCATAACTTCTTTCCGAAAAAAGGCAAGATTTTGAGCCATGGCATCCAGGCTACATCAAACTATTTCTTCAATGAAAGCTTTCAGCGTACGGATAATGAGAGTGTGTTATCCTATATCATGACCTTCCGCGACCGAAGCACAATCACTGTATCGGGCATTAACGATTACGTAAAACTGCAATCGCCTTTCGATCCAACCAATACACGTAAAGACAGTTTGGCCATTGGCACCCAGCATCGCTATAACTCGCTGGATATCCTGATCAACTCTAAACCGCAGAGTGTATTTACTTATTCGATTGAAGGCATAGGCGGAGGTTATTACGACAATGGCCACCGGCTTACTTTCAGTGGCACCATAGGCTACCGGATTCAGCCTTATATCAATATTGCTGTAAACGCCAACTACACCGATCTTCGTCTACCCCAACCCTATGGCGATACCCGGTTTACACTAGTAGGACCCAAAGTGGATATTACCTTTACCAACACCATCTACTTTACCACCTACGTGCAGTATAACGATCAGCAAAAAAATCTGAATATCAATACCAGGTTCCAATGGCGCTATCGTCCGGCCTCAGATTTCTTTATTGTTTATGGCGAAAATTCGATGCCGTCGCCTTATACCCCTATTAACCGGCAATTGGTGATTAAATGGACCTATTGGTGGAACATATAAAATATCGCACACTGAATATCGAATTTCGAATAATGAAGTACTTCGAAATTCAATGTTCAACGTTCATTATTCGATATTAATTAGCACTTGTTTTATATACCTAAAGTTCTAAATTTACCGGAAAGTAGTAACCCCGCTGCTTATTCAGTTAACCTAAAAAATAATCATTATGAAAAACAAACTAACGATGTGTGCGGCGACACTCGCGCTTGCCACATCTTTTGCATTTACTTTAAAACCCGATCCCCAAAAAGATAACTGGGTAAGTCTCTTCGATGGCAAAACGCTGAAAGGCTGGCACGAGTACAATAAAAAAGGGGCAGTTACCGACTGGGCGGTGCAAAACGGCGCGCTCGTTAGCCAGGCTCACGAATACATTATTACCGACAAGAAGTACGCAAACTTTGATTTGAAATGGCAATGGAAAGTTGACAAGGCCAGCAACAGCGGCGTAATATACCATGTGCAGGAAGATGCGAAGCATCATGCACCTTATGAAACCGGTCCCGAATACCAGATCATTGATGATGAGGGATTCCCTGAGCACATTGAAGATTGGCAAAAAACCGGCGCCGATTATGCGATGCATGTACCCAACAATCAGAAGAAACTGATGCCGGTGGGGCAATGGAACACCAGCGAACTCATTTTCAAAAACGGGCACGTGGAGCACTGGCTGAACGGTAAAAAGATAGTGGAGTTTACAGCCTGGGGCGACGACTGGAACAAAAAACGCATGGCCGGCAAATGGAAAGACTACCCCGACTACGGCCAGGCCAAAACAGGCGTGATAGCCTTACAATGTGAAGCCGGAAGGGTTTATTATAAAAATATGATGATAAAAGAATTGTAGTTGATTAGGTTGATTGAGTGAGTGGTTGATTGGGTTAAAGCGTGCTCAACAAGTCGCCAACCGAATCAACTCAGTCTAACTTAATCAACTTAATCCAACTCAATCAACCATTCAACAAACTAATGGAAGAAAAGAAACTAAACTCCAGGCGCGAGTTCCTCAAAAAATCGGCGATTGCTGCGGCATCGTTTACCATTGTGCCGCGCTTTGTGCTGGGCAAGGGCTACATCGCGCCCAGCGATCAACTGACCAAAGGTATCGTAGGTGTCGGTGGTATGGGCAGGAACCATATCCCCTACGGCGGCACCCGCGTCGTAGCAATTTGCGATGTGGACAAGAACCACTTGCAAGAAGCCGCTAAACTGATTCCAAATAGTGTGAAGATGTTTGGCGATTATCGTGAGCTGATCACATTGCCCGAAGTCGACATAGTTCACGTGGCTACGCCTCCTCATTGGCATGCCATCATAGCTGCTGATGCCGCACGGCAGGGTAAAGATGTTTGGTGCGAAAAGCCGATGACACATACTATTGGCGAAGGCAAGCGATTAATGGAAGCTGTGCAGCAGCACGGACGAATATTCAGGCTAAATACCTGGTTCCGCTTCTCCGATAATTTTTATGGAATGGGTACCACGGTAAAACCCATCAAGAAACTGGTTGAAAGCGGCATGCTGGGCTGGCCATTAACGGTAACGGTTGGCAAACACACCGGGTTCGACTGGAAATTTTACTGGGTTGGCAAAACCAATCTGCCCGAAATGCCCGTTCCGCCCGAGCTGGATTACAATTTCTGGCTGGGTCCGGCTCCTTACAAGCCATATCATCCGCACCGGGTGCATCAAACATTCCGGGGTTATTGGGATTACGATGGCGGCGGCCTTAGTGACATGGGTCAGCACTACATCGACCCGATCCAATACTTTTTGGGCAAGGATGATGACAGCCCGGTTGCGGTCGAAATTGATGCACCTCAGCAAAACTTTGATGCTGTGGGCACATGGCGCAAGATCACTTACACTTATGCCGATGGCTGCAAGATCATCCTTGATGGTGAAGGTACTGTTGAGGGCGTGCCTTATATCGACGGGCCAAAAGGAAAACTTTTTCCCGGCTTCAAATCGGATATTCCGGACCTGGAAAAGAAGCTCGCCGCGTTCCCTGACCCGGAACCGCAAGTGACAGACTTTATCGAAGCTGTGAAAACCCGCAAAAAGTTTGCTCTGAATGAGCAAAATGGCTATCGCTCTTGCACCATAGTCAATATGGGATTAGTGGCTTTGAAACTGGGCCGAAACCTCAAATTTGATCCGGTGAAACAAGAGTTCATCGGCGACGAAGAGGCCAATAAACTGATATTCCCGCCGATGCGTGAACCCTGGATCATCTAACCTAACCCAACATGAGAAAGATATTATTTACAACTATAGTATTATCCGCGCTGGGCATAGGGGCATACGCCCAGGGCCCGGAGGCTATTCTGTCGAAAGAACCGGCCAACAGCGCAAAAGAGATCAAGGCCAATGCTGAAGCAACTGCGTTACTTGGCCAAAAGGGCCTTACCGATATGTTGATGGCACTACAGCCTAACGGCTCGGCCGATAACACGCATATCTATGATGCCATTAACGGCTTCTCGTATTATGTAACCCAGCCGAGCAAGGCGCTATTGCGGACGATGGCGGTGAAGGCCTATACCAAGGCCTTATCGAATATTACCGACAAGTATAACC
>JAICXZ010000221.1 GCA_025934475.1 Mucilaginibacter sp.
CAATAATACTTTTTGTGATAGGCAAGCTTTAACTTATTTTAGCGTTGTATAGTCGCTTACCCTAACTAATGATCAAAAAACTACTCCTCCCGCTTTTCCTTTTTTTCTTTTCTGTTGCCAATGCTGAAACCATCAAAACTGATGTGCTGGTTGTAGGCGGTGGAGCGTGCGGTGTGGCGGCGGCAGTGCAATCAGCGCGCAGTAAGGTTAAAACTTTATTGATTGAACCCGGTCCCTGGCTGGGCGGCACCATGACCATGGGCGGTATGTGTGTGCTGGATGGCAATCGTAATCTTCCGTCGGGGGTGTGGGGTGAGTTCAGGCGTAAAGTGACCGACTATTACCGCAACAGATTGGGGTATGACACGACGCATAACGCCATACTTCGCTTTGAACCACACATTGGCGCCGAGATACTCAAAAAAATAACCGACACGGTAAAAAATCTCACGGTAAAAATGAAAACCCCCTGGACTGCTGTCAAAAAAGATGGAACCGGCTGGGACGTATATATTACGGTGAATAAAGAATCGGTAAAAATTGAAGCTAAAGTATTAGTCGATGGTACCGAAACAGGCGAGGTGGCGGCTGTTGCCGGCGCAAAATTCCTGAACGAAACCACCAATGTAACCAACAGGCCCGCTGACAATATTGGGGATATAACCTGGATTGCGATATTAAAGGATTACGGTCGCGGAACTGATAAGACGATTCTGAAACCCGAGGGCTATGATCCGACAACTTATAGTTTTTTAAAGGGTAAAGACATCAGGCCGATACTAAGGGCTATCGAGCTGCCGAATGAAAAGTATATGCTCAACTGGCCCGAGGGCGCCATCAACGCCGCTCAGTTTAACATCGGCAGCAAACAGGAATTATATCTGAAAGCAAAATTGCGCACGCTGGGGTTGGTGTACTATATCCAAACTCAACTTGGATACAAAAATCTCGGGCTCGACAACGAATTCGGAACACCCGATCACCTGGCTATGATACCCTATTTGAAGGAGACCCGAAGGGTGGACGGCCTGGTGCGTATGGTGCCCGATGATATCCGGAAACCTTACGAAAGGGAATCGAAACTCTACCGTACTTCTATAGCTGTAGGCGAGAATTTTTATGACAACTCGTTTGCACTTACCTATGCCTCTGATCCACCGGATGTGACCGTTCAATACCGCGCGCCATACTCTATCCCGCTGGGTGCTATAGTAGTGAAGGATCAGGATAATTTATTGGTAACAGAAAAAGCTATCTCTGTAACCGGACTTGTGAATGTAAGCACTATGTACCCCTCCGTACAAATGGCGCTTGGCCAGGGTGTTGGGGCAACCGCGGCGTTTTGCGCATTCTTCAAAACAACAACCAAACATTTGAATGTACGCATCATCCAGGGCGAGATAATGGATTATAAAGGTTACCTGATGCCCTTTACCGATATTGCGCAGAAAGACCCGCATTTCAGGGCGATACAACAGGTTGGCGCAACCGGTCTGCTAAAAGGAGTTCAGCACCTTAACGACGATGCTGTAGAGATCCATTTTGAACCAAACGATACCGTTAAAACCGCAGAAATAAAGCCGGTGATGAGCGAAATCTATACCCGGTTTTTCCTGTGGTTCAATAAGGAAAAACCCGGCGAGAAGTTTACCCTTGGTAACCTGGTGTCATTTATTAGCGACTACACGCTCACCGATCCCAAAACGATGGAGGCGGCTATCCAAAAAGCCTGGAAGCCTGTATTTAAGCTCCCCGGCGAGTTGAATATAAATCGTGGCGCGACCCGTCTCGAATTTGCCGTTTTGGCAAACAGGTATTTGAACCCGTTTGCCAAAACGGTGGATATATCCGGCAAGGTGGTTAATTAAGCTTATTTGCAGCCGAACCTGAAATTATCGACAGTGGCGGTCATATTGCCCTGGCTGTCGAAAGTCTCATGTAAGTCGAATTTAACTTCCGAATTGTTTTTGGGTCCTGGTGTTGTAAGCATTACTGATTCAGATTCGGTAAGCATCAGTTTTGCGTCAACAAGTGAAAAGTGATCCGCTATTTTGCTGGTGCTTGATCCTTCAAACGTAGCACCTGTGGTTGTGCTAACCATTTTTAAACTCTGGGCACTTGAGTGTTGGTCTATAGTTATATCGTTTTTATTAATGGTCTCATGCGAAACGATATGATAGACACCGCCCATAATTTGCAAAACATCGCCGTCACAGGAACTGATCTGAACCAGTCCCGAACCTGCCAAATTAATATCTTGTTGACTGTTAAACGTCGCCGTGCCATTTAAACCGGCTTCTAGCGCTGAAGAAGACATCGATTTCCGCTGGGAAACCGGAGAGACAGTAGATTTCTGACAGGATGTGCCCATCAATAATAACAATACACAGGGAGTAAAGAATCTGTTCATAATTTAAATGGTCAATAATTAAAAATTGGTAAAAAAATAAATGTCCGTAGCCCACAATTGCGCCGAAATCTCTTAGGTAAATTACAGTAGGATGATTGGAGAAACTGCTTGTTTCAGATGAACTTCCTGTTAAGTAACACAGTTCGCGAAGCTTTTTGTTTTAACCCTGGGCGATAATAAAATTATCGGAATTTAATCAATTCGGTTCATTTCAAAATCGCGTATACATGCTCGTCCATAATGTCGCCGCGCTTGATCGCCGCGTTACGGAGTACTCCTTCTTTGGTATAACCGGCTTTTTCCAACACCCGCATGGAGGCAGGGTTTTTATCCAGAACGCCGGCTTGTAAGCGGATTATATCGAGATGATCGAATGCGTATTGAGTCATAAGCTTTACTGCTTCGGTTACAATGCCTTTGCCCCAAAGCTCCTCGCTGAGCCAGTAGCCAAGTAATGCTGTTTTGCGGTAAACATCTTCCCGAAGTTCAAGGCCGATACCACCTACCACCTGGTCGTCAATAGTGATGGCAAAGTTGACTAAGGGGTCCTGGTCAACCAAATTATTAACCCAATGGATTGCGGCCTCCATGGTGTAGGGTGAGGGGAATCTGTTTAAAAGGAAACGGGAAACGCTAGGATTATTGGCATTTTTTTGAAGCGAAACCTCGTCGCCTTTTTTCCACCCGCGAATGACAAAACCGTTTCCTTGTAGTTCCATTGTGTAACCTTTAGGTGACTAAAATAATAATATTAATCATTTACTATCTTGCAGGATATTTAACTGAACTTATGAAAAGACTCTCTACGTTGCTATTAATAGCCGTTTCCACCAATGTTTTTGCCCAAAAACTGGATAAGCTTACGGTCGAGAAGATCATGCGCGACCCTAAGTGGTTCGCCACCTCGCCGGAAAATATTTACTGGCGCGATGACAGCAAGAAAGTCTATTTCGACTGGAACCCGGAAAAATCGGAACGTTCTGCCCTATATAGTATTACCCCCTCAAGCATCACCCCTGTAAAAGTAGGCGTGGATGAGCGCAAAACAATGCCGGGAGATGGCGAGTGGAACAAAAAACACACCGTCAAATTATATGAAAAGGACGGCGATATTTTTCTGTATGATGTACCGAAAGAGAAGATCGTCCAACTCACCCATACCGTCGACCGGGAAAGTAATCCACGTTTTGCAGGGAACGAAAATAATATACTCTTTATTCGTGGTGATAATATGTATGAATTGCAGTTAGGCACCGGCGAACTGGATCAGCTAACAAATTTCACCCGCGCAGGTTCATCTAATCAGGTTAGTGCGCGCAAAGGGCCTCACGGTAATCAGCAAGAAAAATGGCTAAAGAACCAGCAATTGGAGTTGTTCGACGTCATCAAAAAAAATGATAGGGACAGAAAACTGGATTCGATCGAGCGCAAGGAGCTTGAACCTAAAAAATTGCGCGAAATTAATGTGGATGATAAACGAATCTCAAGTCTGCAACTTAGTCCTGATGGCCGTTATATCACTTACCGTCTTATCACCACGCCCAAAGATGAAAAGCGAACTATCGTACCAGATTATGTAACCTCGTCAGGCTGGACAGAAGATATTCCTAATCGCGAAAAAGTAGGCGGTCCCCAATCAACTGCCGAATCGTTCATTTTTGACACAAAGAAGGATACGGTTTATTCGATTGTGAAGGCCGATATTCCAGGCATAAAAGATATTCCGGCTTACGTCAAAGATTATCCTAAGGAACTGGAGGAATACACCAAACGTAATGCCGACCGGGAGGTGAGCATCTATGGGCCGCTGTGGAGCGAAGACAGCAAAAATGCAATCGTGATTATCGCTGCCGAGGATTATAAAGACCGCTGGATCATGAAACTGGATCCGGCTACCGGACATTTAAGTTTGATTGATCGCCAGCATGATGATGCCTGGATTGGCGGCCCGGGCATTGGCGGCACACGCAACACCGGCTGGCTCGACAACACGCATTTTTATTATCAGAGTGAAGCAAGTGGTTACTCACACATCTATGTGGCCGATGTGGCAACTGGCGATAAAAAACAACTGACCAGAGGGAAATGGGAGGTGCAGACCCTTGATCTGTCGAACGACAAAAAAACCTTTTATTTTATCGCAAATATGGAGCACCCGGGTGTTAAAGATTTTTATCGCATGCCGGTTACCGGTGGAACTCCCGTTAAACTTACTTCGATGAAAGGCGGGAACGACGTAGCCTTGTCGCCCGATGAAAAATGGCTGGCTATTAGTTATTCCTATACCAATCACCCGCCTGAGCTTTATTTGCAGCCTAATAAACCAGGTGCGAAGGCTGTTAAAATCACTAATTCGATAAGCGAAGAGTTCAGCTCCTACCCCTGGAGGGCACCGGAAATCATTACGTTCAAAAACCGCTATGGTGCGGATGTTTACGGACGTGTGTATGCGCCCCAAAATCCGGATCCGGCTAAACCGGCTGTGATATTTGTACATGGCGCCGGTTATTTGCAAAATATTACTTACTCATGGAGTGAGCATTATTTCAGGGAATATATGTTCAACAACATGCTGGCCGATAACGGCTACTATGTGATGGATATTGATTACACCGCCAGCGCCGGTTATGGCCGCGATTGGCGCACGGGCATCTATCGCCACATGGGCGGCAAGGATCTGAGCGATCATGTGGACGCCGTGAAATACATGGTCGGAAAATATGGCATAAACCCAAAACACGTCGGTATGTACGGTGGCTCATATGGCGGTTTTATGACGCTGATGGCCTTGTTTACGGAGCCGGATGTGTTCGCGTCAGGAGCCGCAATCAGATCTGTAACCGATTGGGCGCATTACAATCACGGCTACACCGCCGAAATACTTAACGAACCCTATACTGATGAAAAAGCTTATCGCCAGAGCTCACCAATCTATTTCGCGAATGGCCTGAAGGGCAACCTGCTAATGCTGCACGGTATGGTAGATCAAAACGTGAACTTCCAGGATATTGTACGCCTCACGCAGAAGTTAATTGAGCTGCATAAGGACAACTGGTCGCTGGCGCCCTACCCTGTAGAGGACCACACCTTTGTGCAGCCCAGTAGCTGGACGGATGAGTATAAGCGGATATTTATGCTGTTTGAGGAGACGTTGAAGAAGTAAGCCAAAAAAATCGAAAATTTGGTAAGCTCATTAAGCGATAACATGGCGAAAGACTACAAACTGTCACCGAATGAATTGGAGCTTATAAAACAGGCACTTCGGCGCAGCGACAAAGAGCGCTTCGAAATGACTACCCGTTTGTACAAAGTACAGCGAACGATGAAAAGGGCTTCAATCACACACAAACCCTTCATAGATAAATAATACACTCGTGGATATCTTTGTCGATAGGCACAAGGATAAAATCGACGTCATCGCTCTCGAGGACATAAAAAATTAAGAGATGAATTAGGGGAATAATTTTATTGATTAGTCAATTCTTCCCGTTCCTCCAGGTTTTTTAATATATCCGTTTTGGTAAGCAAAGCCGGCCGCAGTTTTTTCTCCGACAACAGCTTCAGTTGATCACTGGAATGCTTATTTCCCTTTTGAGAGGCATTGCCATAGCTTAGCGAAACCACTG
>JAICXZ010000297.1 GCA_025934475.1 Mucilaginibacter sp.
AGCATAATCGCGGCAAGCTTCTATGCCATCCAGCAAGGTTACTTTTGCTCCGAAAGCTTCCATGGCCAATGTGCGCTCTTTAGTTGAGTTGGAAGGGAGTGCCAGCTCGATTTCCAAATCGTACAAACAAGCGATCATAGCCAGTGCAATCCCTGTGTTTCCACTAGTAGCCTCAATCAACTTGGTGCCGGGTTTAATATCGCCGCGTTCCAGCGCACTGCGAATCATGTTTAGCGCTGCACGGTCCTTCACGCTTCCGCCGGGATTGTTACCTTCCTGCTTGGCGTATAGGGTTACATTAGGGTTTGGATTTAGTTTTTTGAGCTCCACCATAGGGGTGTTGCCAATCAGATCGATAATACCGGCCATTTTTTATAGTTAGTTGTAGAAGTTATAAAAGTTATAAAGGTTAAAGAGGTTGTAGTGGTTGTAGAAGTTAGTACCAATAAAAACTTTTATAACATCTTCAACTTTTATAACATCTATAACTTTTTTAACCCCAAATCATTCTTTAATTTTCTCCTTTAGCAGGCTCACCTCGTGCGTGTGGTACACCTTGGAGTAAGGCGGAACGCTTTTGGTTAGCCATACGTTACCACCGATGATGCTTCCTTCGCCTATTACCGTACGGCCACCCAGGATGGTAGCGCCTGCGTAGATCACTACATTGTCTTCCACTGTGGGGTGACGTTGTGCGTGCGACGGAGTTTTGCTAACACTTAAAGCACCCAGTGTAACACCCTGGAACAGTTTCACATGGCGGCCAATAACGCAGGTTTCGCCGATAACGACGCCTGTGCCGTGGTCGATGTGGAAGTGATCGGCAATTTTGGCTGCCGGGTGGATGTCTATACCGGTTTTGGAGTGGGCATACTCTGTGAGGATACGCGGAATAAGCGGAACACCAAGTTCGTAGAGCGAATGCGCCAATCGGTAAAAAGAAATAGCATAAAAGCCGGGGTAAGCACGGATCACCTCAAACTCACTTTTTGCGGCAGGGTCGCCGGCAAAGGTGGCCTGGATATCTGTGTTGAGCAGGCGGTATAATTCCGGCAGACCGTTAAAAAAAGCTTTAGCAATCGACTCATTGTCTTCTTCATGCTTGCCTCTTGTAGCGTCCAGTAATTCACAAAGCTCACTCTCGAGCTTCATAAATTCCGACTCGAGCTGGTGAACAAAGGTATACAGCTTTTTGGATTGCTCGGGATAGAGCAAACGTATCACCTGCAGCGCCCAGGTAGCTATTTCCTTATTGGAAGGAACAGCTCCGGTGATCTGCTGCTTGTTCAAAATGTGCTGATAAAACTCTTTGTCCATATCAATTGCACTCAATTGGTTGCTATCGGGGTAACGGCTCACAAGATATTAAAAAAGGCTAATTAACCGCGTCTCTTTAAAGTCAAAAACACAGGCTGCGGCGCGGTTTTATTTTGCTGCAGTTTGATAAAGAACGATCTGATCATTTCAGCAATAGCTGTTAGGGCCGGTTTCAACTCTGATAAACGCATTATTTACAGTATTTTATTTTCACCCCTAAGAACGATAAAGCGCCTTATAAAGTTACGTGATAGCACGCGTTTATGGCATTATTCGTTAATCTTTTCAGTTCACTGATTATTCCAAAACCCTGCTGACATAAGGCTGTCACTCCCGCTTTGTTCCTTTGAATAAACAAAACGGAAACACTTAAAAAAACAACAACAATCATGGAAATCCTTAATTCATTTGCCAAAGAGCTCGAAAAAGAAACGGTAACTACCCGCAAAATGCTGTCGATCATCCCTGATGACAAATACGATTGGCAACCGCACCCCAAAAGCATGACTATCCGCCAATTGGCTACCCATATTGCCGATATCGGCACCTGGTTTGAACTTGTCCTGGAGCATGATGAGCTCGACCTGGGCAGTGACAGTCACCAGGAACCCGAAATTAACAATACCACGCAATTGCTTGCCTATTTTGAGGAGTCGTTTGCAAAAGGGAAAAAAGCCCTTGAATATGCAAGACTTGAGCAATTGGATGAATTTTGGACGATGCGTAATGGCGACCAGGTATTTTTTACAGATTTTAAAGGCGATGTTATTCGTGCCTCCTTCTGCCAGATAACCCATCACCGGGCTCAATTGGGCGTTTACCTGCGCCTGCTCGATATCCCTATTCCTGGCAGCTATGGCCCGAGCGCCGATGAATTGGAAAGGTACGCTGCTGCAGAAGCCTAAAATAATTGTCAAATAGACAGGAAAAATACCGTGTTTTTCACGGTATTTTTTTGTTTTTTGATATAGTAAATTTGTTCTATACCTAATCACACGCATCTATGGAACAATGGGACTACTATATATCCGGTATTTGGAAACTCAAAGCCGGCGACATTGATGAAATTACTGACGTGTTCCTGCACTCGACCGACGGCGGGTTTGGGAAAGGTGTGAAAACCAGTAAGGACAACGTAGTAAGACTTTTGAAAGGCGGCGCAAACATTACTACCATCACCTGGAACTATCACCTGATACAATGGCGCTACGGGGCCAGGGTGCTTTTTGAAGAGGTGGACGGCGAAACCTGGTTGCATAGTGATCCAAACGCAGCAACTTTTGATGACCTTGAAAGTTCGATACAGATGCAATACATCATGGCCGAAATGCCGGTATCGACCGAAAGTGAATAAACTTTTTTATTAAAATAGTACATGAGGGAAGCCCTTCCGCCCGGCGATTCGTTGCCGGACGGGCGGGTGTTTTTAATAGCTCATCATCCTCATTTCCAGCCTTCAGGGTACCTATGAAAACAAGTTTAGGTGTCTGTTGGTTATTAGCTATAACCAACTATCTATCTAACTATGAGAACTATATACCATGCCGCAAGGGCAGGGAACCGTGTTGTCTTGGATCGAAATTTCATTAGCAACCTCGTCAGGTATGCTTTCTTAACTCTTTTTGTATTTTCTTCCTGCAGCGTTTTTGCTCAAACCGTAGAAACAACTGATAGTACCAGGGTGCGGCAATCCGAAGTCGATAGTGTTTTTCCTGCTAAGGACCGGCTGCCTCAAACAGCGGTTATTGCACCAGCTAATCATAAACAGGTTACCGGTCCGGTATCAAAACAGATGCGTGCTGATCAGCCCGCAGATTCGCTACCCCGGAATAAATATGGGGACCTGCTAAACGATGATATAAAATTTAATCCCCGCTATCCACTCTGGAAACCGGCCGTAGAAGTTTTGGGGGTCAATGGATTTATCTGGAGTATCGACCGTTTCGTACTAAACGCCGATTTCTCCCACATTGGACCATCAACCTGGAATTACAACATCAATAAGGGGTGGGAGTGGGATGCCGACCGTTTCGGGATCAATTTTATTGGGCACCCTTATTCCGGAACGCTTTATTTTAATGCGGCGCGCTCTCAGGGCTATACCTACCTGGAGTCTATTCCCTTTGCCATAGAGGGTAGTGTGATGTGGGAGTATTTTGGCGAGAATACCCGGCCATCGCTTAACGACGTGATCAATACCCCGGTAAACGGCGAATTTTTGGGCGAGATGTTTTATCGCTTAAGCTCTAACGTATTGGATGACCGAACCTACGGATCAAACCGGTTTTTCAGGGAACTGGTGGCCGGTATCATTGACCCCACCCGCGAATTTAACAGGCTTTTACAGGGAAAGGCCTTCAGGCATACTAAGACCGATGTTTATCAAAAAGAGCCTTTGAATGTGACGTTATCTATTGGCGAGCATAAGATCAATGAGGATAATAAGACTTTCTTCGGCAAAGGGCCGACCAACCTGATGATCAACGCTCAATTCGATTACGGTGACCCTTTTGAGGATATCCATCGCAAGCCGTTTGATCTCTTCCGGTTCAAAACCGAATTCAGCTTTGGAGTAGGCCGAAAAATACTGGATAATGTTTTGGGCTATGGATCGTTACTCACCGGAAATACCCAATGGGGTAAGCTGTCGGTATTGTATGGTGCCTTCCAATATTACGACTACTGGGATAATAAAACATTCGAACTCGGAGCGATTGGTTTCGGCGGCGGCGTGATCACCAAATATGCCATAAGCAAAACCTTCAATCTTTTTACCAACATGCACTTTTCGGGAATACCGCTTGCGGGTAACAGCACCAGATACGGACCTGATACCTTGCAAGTGCGCGACTATACCTACAACGATGGTATGGAAGCCAAATTTGAGACTACGCTTAACATCGGTAAGTACGTAGATGCTGGGTTTTCTTTCTATTATTATATCCTGCACACGTTTGTTGGTCCGCCGGGCAATAATTATGTGGGAATTTTAAGGCCGAGAATCAGCGTGAAGCTGTATCAGGGTTTAAGTCTCGGTTTCGAGCACTTTCAATATTATGATGATCGTTTCCTGAAAAACTACCCTGCGATATATTCAAACCGAACGGAGCAAAAGATATTTCTTACCTGGTTCTTTGAAGATTCGCGGCTGAGAGGGAAAGCACCGAAGGGGAATGAATAACAACCCCGTAGGGGTTAAATGTCGGTAGAAAATAAGTTACAGGAATAATTCGCGCCGTCAGGTGCGAAACATAGCCGATCTGGCAGGCAATCAGGTCAAAATGTTGCGTACCTACGGCACGCATATTTCTTTCTTGAATTTTTCTACCGACATTTTGCGCCGATGGCGCAAGGAAATGGCTCAACTTAGTGACATTGCCCTTAGGAACTACCTGTTTATAGAAAAAAAAAGTAGTAATTCGAGCCCCATCGGGGCTTCCTGTTATAACGAATGTTGATTTAATAGTCAACCATTTGCTCATCAGCATAGCACCATAGCCAGCGTTCACCTTCCTCGGCTGAAATTACAACCGGGTGCCCGGTCTCATAAGCGTGTTTGGAAGCATGTTGTGCGGGCGAACTGTCGCAGCATAGCGTAACACCGCATTCCTGGCAGGTGCGCAGATGAACCCAGCGACCGCCGTGTTTGACGCACTCTTCGCATACGTGTTCTTTGGGTTGTTTTAGTTCTTCAATAGCGCGGATGTGTTTGCAAATTTGGCTCATGATATATTTATAATTTATAAAGATATGTCATTTTCGACGAACAAGGCGGGAGCGTGGCGCAGGGCGTGAGGAGAAATCTTTTCGAACATGTATTGACGACATGCAATTTCGAAAGATTTCTCCTCGCCCCTTTTCTGGAGCCCGCGCTCTGCTCATCCAAATGACA
>JAICXZ010000340.1 GCA_025934475.1 Mucilaginibacter sp.
TGCGAGGAATTTTTCGCCGCCGCCTGATGTTTCATTATCTTTTACATGAGTAGGTGTAAGATCCTTGCCACGGTCGATATTCAAAACGCCGACGATAATAACCTGCGGCATAAACCCTTCGCGGCTGACGAAAGCCTCTACATCGGCCATTGTTTTAGTATTATCGTCGCCATCCGTTACATAGATTACATCATACTTCTCGGCAGAACCTGGCTTGTAATTTGGAGGCAACACCACCTGGATAAATCGCTGCTGACCAAGAACAGTCGAATTAATGGAATCACGCTTACCCGGCTGGGTTTGCGCCGAAACCTGGTTGAACAGACCGCAAAGAAAAGTAAGCGCTGCGGCGAACATTAAATGCCAGGCGGTTTTGAGATAGTTCTTATACATAATTTCCAAATACTAAACTCTAAATCCTAATGTGTTAACTGCTACTGCAACTGCTAGTACTACTCAGACCGGAGGCTCTTCACCGGATTGGCCATTGCGGCTCTGATACTTTGATAGCTTATGGTCAATAAGGTGATGAGAATGGCTCCGGCTGCGGTAGCGGCAAATACCCACCACGAAATGCCTGTGTGGTATGTATAGTGCTGAAGCCACTTTTGCATGAAGCTGTAAGCAAGAGGCATTGCAACCAGCAGGGCGATTCCGATAAGAACGACGAAATCTCTTGACATCAATCGCCAAAGGCCGAACACAGAAGCTCCCAACACCTTGCGTACGCCGATCTCTTTTACACGCTGTTCGGTCATAAAGGAAGCCATACCGAAAAGCCCGAGACAACTGATAAATATGGCCAGCGTGGCAAAAACACCTGCCAGCTGACCGATGCGTTGCTCAGCGGCGAACTTTTTGGTATAATCGTCGTCGGTAAAGCGATAAGAAAAGGGTACGGATGGCGAATAGGCTTTACAAATAGTGCCAATTTTATCAAGTGCAGCAGACGCGCCAGAATTAGGCTTGATCTTTATGAGCACAAAGTCGCCGGGACCGCGGCCGAGATAGAATATTGTCTGCTTAACCGGATCATACGGCGACTCCATCACCATATTTTTTATCACGCCAATCACTGTTAGATCCCTGTGACCAACATGAAGTACCTGACCGACCGTTTTTTTCAACCCCATATATCTTACTGCAGCCTCATTCACTACCACCGATAAGGAATCTGCAACATTACCGTTTATAAAATCGCGCCCTTCAATAAATTGCCAGCCGACCGTTTTACCATAATCAGGAGTAACGCGAATACTCCCAAAGTAATCGGACATTGACGGATCCTTACCTTGCCAGCTAATGTCGCCACGATCATTATTGACACCGGTAGTTGTGCTCGATGATTCAGCAGCCTCGGCAACGGCGCCTGATTTGATCAGATCGGATTTGAAGGCGGCAAAATGATCGTGGAGGTCGCTGTTGGTCACTTCAATAGCCACCAAGCCGTCACGGGTATAACCAACCGGGCGATTTTTTGCGAATTGGATCTGTTTAAAAACCACTACGGTGCCTATAATAAGAATAGCTGAAACCGAAAATTGCATTACTACCAGCACCTTGCGCGGCATGGAGGCAAACGTGCCTGCTTTGAAAGTACCCTTTAACACTTTAACAGGGTTAAACGATGACAGGTATAATGCGGGGTAACTGCCTGCAATAAGGCCAGTAAACAATGTAAAACCAACACTAAGTATCCAAAAGACCGGGGTGTTCCAGGGTAATATTACTTCCTTATTGGCTATTTGGTTGAACCAGGGCAATAATGCCCAAACCAAAGTGATTGACAGACCAAATGACAGTACGGCTATTAAAAATGACTCACAGAAAAACTGGCCGATCAGTTGTCTGCGCAGGGAGCCAACTGCCTTGCGGATGCCGACCTCTTTCGCCCTTTTTTCGCTTCGGGCGGTGCTTAGGTTCATGAAATTAATGCACGCCAAAAACAGAACAAAAACGCCGATGACGCCAAACAGCCATACATACTGGATCGCTCCGCCGGTATTCACCCCATTCCTGAACTCGGAATACAGGTGCCATTTGCTCATAGGTTGCAAAAAAACCTTTGGCTTGAATTTCCGGTCCTCAACGCTCATATTCCGCAGTTTAATGTCTTTTATTTTTGCTGACACCGCCGCCATGTCAGCGTTATCGGCCATTTGAACATATACGAATAATGAATTGTTACCCCAATCGGTCAGCGATCTTTCATTTCCCGTTGAATGGACATAGTAATCAAAGGCACCTATAAAAGCCAGGTCGTGGAAGGTTGTATTTTGTGGAAGATCGTCATATACGCCGGCAACTTTAAAAACATCTTTATTATCCATCTTAACTACCCTATTCACCGGGTCAGCGTCACCGAATAAAGCTTTCGCGGTTGCCCCCGAGATGAGAATGGACGAACGATCTTTCAGGCCGTCACGGTTACCGGCCAGCATGTGGAGCGTAAACATTTCAGGAGCCTCGGCGCTCATAAAGTTACCCGTGAAGGTTATGTTTTTATCACCAAAATTCAGCACATGCTTCTCATCCCACCCGGTTACTACAACATGTTTGAAGTCCGAACCATAGTTTTTGCGTAGTGCGGCATCAAAAGGCAGCGATACAACTCCACTCGTATTGACTGCGCCGTTAAATGTCTCATTCTCCATCACCATGGCGATGCGGTCGTAATTCTGGTGATATTTATTAAAGGACAACTCGTCCCATATCCACAGGCCAATCAGCATCGCTACAGCCATGCCCACCGAAAGGCCGCCGATGTTAATGAATGATGAAGCTTTGTTGCTGATGAGGTTACGCCAGGCTACTTTGAGGTAATTTCTTATCATGGTATTAGTTCAATGGTTCATTAGTTTATTGGTGGCATAGTCGCTAAATTCTAAACCCTAAAATGCTAAACCCTAATTTCTAAATCCTAACTGCTACTGCTACTTATGCCCGGAGTTTTTCACCCGATCTGACTTCCCCATAGCATTCCCGTTTTCTGTCGCACTTATTTTTTGTTTTATCCGTTCAAACAAAAAAACACTGCGCTCCGCTGTCTCTCCTTCATTGCCTTCATGCCACCAGTCGGCCATAATTTTTACCCGCTTATCTATATCAGCGTATTGCTTTAATACTTTATCCAATTCTTGTAATTCTTCTTTAGTGGCCTCATTGGCCAGTCTTTTGGCAACAAGTGCCCAGATATGATCTTCTGTACTCATATCAGCATTGGATTAACTGTTATTCGATAAGCGTCGTGAACAAACAGGCTATAAAACCTGTGCCATAAACACAATTAACTAACTATCAATGATTTAATTTTAAAAACCCAGATTTGCTGTACGAAATCGAACAGCCGTTGCACGGTTTCGACCAACTCACCCGATAAGTGAATCTCACTTTTAGTTGATAAGACGACGTATTTGGGTAACAAGTTGCTTGAAAGCACTGTCTTAGCCAATTAGAGGAAATCTTTTCTAAATTAGCTGAGACATTAACTGATTGATCATGAATAAACTTTACACTCTGCTCCTGGTATTGTTCAGCTTACACGCGTTTGCTCAAAAGACCTATATCCAATGTGGTAAACTGATAGACGGAACCTCCAATCAGCCCCAATCACAAATGACTATTGTGGTTGAAGGCACTACGATAACAGATATTCAAAAAGGATACACAAACGGTGGCGCTTCAGATAAGGTTATCGACCTGAAAAACAAAACTGTACTGCCGGGATTAATTGACTGCCACGTGCATCTGGAAAGCCAGCAAAGTAAAACCTCCATGCTGGAGCAATTCACCAAAACCGATGCCGATGTAGCCTACGATGCAGCCGTTTATGCCAAAAGAACGCTGCTTGCCGGCTTTACAACCGTACGCGACCTGGGAGGATCGGGCGTCAATATCAGTCTTCGCAAGGCTGTTGCCAAAGGGTTGGTTGACGGTCCAAGGATAATGACCGCCGGAAGGGCCATTTCCGGCTCAGGTGGTCATATGGACAATTCTGACGGTTTCAGGGATGACGCTTTCAATCATAAAATGGGACCTGATGACGGTGTCGCTGATGGCCCGGACGAGATGATTAAAGCGGTAAGGCTTCAATTTAAAAGAGGTTCGGATGTAATCAAAATTGCTTCAACAGGTGGTGTGCTCGACTTAAGCGAGAACAGTTCGGGAGCCGAAATGACCATTGACGAAATTAAGGCAGTGGTGGAAACAGCCAAAGATTATGGGCTTAAAGTGGCTTGCCACGCTCATGGTGCAGAAGGTATCAGGAGGGCGATAATTGGTGGTGTAGCTTCTATCGAACATGGCTCCTTCATGAATGACGAAGATTTTGCGCTTGCCAAACAACATGGAACCTACCTGGTGCCGACCATCATTGCCGGAAAATCAGTTGCCGACTCTGCCAAAATTCCGGGGTTCTTCCCTCCGGTTATAATGCGCAAAGCAACCGAAGTGGGTACGCAAATACAGGCTACTTTTGGCCGGGCCTACAAAGCGGGTGTTAAGATAGCTTTTGGAACCGACGCCGGGGTTTACAGGCATGGTAAAAACGCGATGGAGTTTCAGTATATGGTGGAGGCAGGTATGCCACCAATGGAAGCTATTAAAGCAGCTACTGTAAATGCTGCCGATCTGCTCGGCATGAGTAACAAGGTGGGTAGCATTTCCAAAGGCAAATTTGCCGATATTGTTGCCGTTGACGGCGATCCGCTTGCAGATATTACGACATTGCAAAAAATGGCCTTCGTGATGAAGGACGGGAAAATATACGCGAATCAATAATTACATATTCATAATTACACACAAA
>JAICXZ010000179.1 GCA_025934475.1 Mucilaginibacter sp.
GCAGGCCTGGGGCTTGTACAACTCACGTCGTTAAGCACGACTGTGTATGCCCAGGAGAAAGGCCGGGCACTCGACACAGTAGTAGTTACAGCTACACGCTCACCAAAAAAATTGTCTGAAACCGGCCGCGTAGTCACCATCATTTCGGCCGATCAAATCAACCGCTCGCAGGGCAAATCATTACCTGAATTATTGAATACCATTCCGGGCATTACTTTTTCAGGAGCGAATAACGCGCCCGGTATCAGTTCATCGGTATTTCTCAATGGTGCTTTAAGTGGTAATGTCCTTGTTTTGATTGATGGCTTTCCTGTTAATAATGCAGGCTCAACTGATGGAAGCTATGATTTGAACGCTTTCCCGGTTGACCAGATCGATCATATTGAGATATTAAAGGGAAGCGGCTCAACGTTGTACGGCTCAGACGCCGTTGCCGGGGTGATCAACATTATTACAAAACACGCAAAAAAACAAGGTCTAAACACATCCGTACAATTGTCTGGAGGTAGTTACAACACTCTCAAGGAATCTGCAGGGATAATCGGCACACTAAAAAATACCGGAATTGCTGTCAATTTATCAAATACTGATTCAAGGGGCTTTCCGGCAGCAACAGATACCACAGGTAAAGGTGGTTTCAGAAATGATGATTTTCATGTGCGTTCTGCAAGCGTAAATCTAAATCAGCGCATTACCGACAAATTTAGTCTGAATGGTAATCTTCAAACAACCTATGACAAAGGACATTTACCATACGGTGCTTTTACTGATGATAAAAACTATACTTACAACAATACCTTTCTATTTGCGGGGATCGGCGCAAAAATGACGCTTAAAAAAGGCGATTTAAAATTCAACCTAAGCCAGAACGACGTCCGGAACAATTTTAATGATCTCCCCAACGAGGTAAATTTTAGTACGCCTTATCACGAAAAAATCGAAGGCCGCATAACAAATGCAGAAGCTGTCTTTAATTATGGCCTGACTAAATATTTAGACATAACAAGCGGTGCTGACTTCAAATATAGTGGAACCAACGAGATTGGCACTGATACGCTCCCCAGGGTAAGCAATAATATAACAAGCGTATATACTTCGTTATTCTTTAAATCGGATATCTTCCACATAGAGCTGGGTGGCAGGTATAACCATCACAGTAAGTATGGCGACAATTTCACTTATACAATAAATCCCTCGTTGTTTTTGGCCGATCAGCTTAAATTATTTGCCACGGTCGCCTCAGCGTTTAAAGCGCCAACACTTTACCAGCTTTCTTCGCTTTACGGTAATGGAGGTTTAAAGCCCGAAACCACAAATTCGTACGAAGCCGGCTTTGACTGGGAAATCATCGGAAATACGTTATCATTCAACTCGCTGTTTTATAAACGGGATACAAAAGAGGTAATCTATTTTAACTCTTTGCCTTCCTTCCCATTTGGAAAATACGAAAACGGGGCATTTGAACATGACAAAGGATTCGAAAGTACACTTACTTTGAAACTGGATCAGGTTTCGGCGTCGGCTTATGCAGCCTATGTTACCGGTTCGCAAACTGACGCAAGCGGTGTAAGAACCGACGGTTTGATTCGCCGGCCCCAAAACACTTATGGCGCCAATGTGAACTATAAGGTAACAAAAGAATTATCGATTGACGTGAACTATAAATACACCGGTGACAGAACAGATACCAAATTTGACCCCGTTACATTTGCACCATCCCCGGTAACTTTAAAACATTATAATTTGGTTGATGGCCACGTTCAATACCAGGTTACCAATAAACTGCAGTTATTCGGCGATCTGAATAATATATTCAACGCGAAGTATACCGACTGGCTTGGTTATAATACCCGCGGCTTTAATTTTACCACAGGATTAAAGTATCAAATCATTTAAAATTTCATTTAAGAAGATAAATAAGTAATTTTACTTCATAATTATCATCATGTCACTACAAAAAATAAACCTCAGAAACAGCATATTGATCCTAATGATCGTGATAGCAGGTGCAAGCCGTTTAATTAATTTTACTCACCTGAACAGTTGGAGCAATTTTACACCCGTTGGAGCGATGGCCCTTTTTGGTGGAGCTTATTTTTCGGATAAATGGAAGGCTTTTTTAGTGCCTTTGTTCGCCCTGTTTATTAGTGATATTGCTTTGGATTATCTTTACTTTGGCAAGTTTATGCTTTTTTATAGTGGTGCTTTGCCAGTTTACATAGCCTTTGCTATTATGGTACTGATCGGCACACGTATTAAAAATGTTAACCTGACTAATGTCGCTTTAGGTTCGTTAGCCGCAGTTTTGGTTCACTGGCTTATCACAGACATCGATCCATGGTTGCAAGGAACTATGTATGCAAAAAGTTTTTATGGCTATGGTGAGTCTTTAATAGCAGCCATCCCATTTGAAAAACCTATGCTTTTAGGTAACATTGTTTACGGCGCAATTTTGTTTGGTGGTTTCGAATTAGCCAAGAGCAGGTTTGCCGTATTGCGTACCAGCAAAGAAGTAGCAGTTTAAACAAAAAGTATATAAAAGAAAAGCGATCCGCATAAAGCAGATCGCTTTTTTTATAGGTTTATTTTTATGATATACTATATAACAGGTGGTACACGGTCGGGTAAAAGTCGCTATGCGCAGCAATTAGCATTAAGTTTGTGTAACAATCCGGTTTACCTGGCTACGGCTCGTAAATGGGATGAGGTTTTTGAGCAACGCATTAAAAGGCATCAGCAGGACCGTGATGAACGCTGGCAGAATATTGAAGAAGAACGATATCCGTCAAACCTTGATTTACAAGGAAGGGTAGTTGTGTTGGATTGTGTCACTTTGTGGCTTACCAATTTTTTTTCTGATACTAAATATAATGTCGACGAAACATTGAGCCTGATCAAAACTGAATTTGATAAGCTTGCCGCCATTGAAGCTACCTGGATTATTATTTCGAATGAAATTGGTATGGGTATGCATGCCGATACTGAAATTGGCCGCAAATTTGCCGACCTGCAAGGATGGATAAACCAGCATATTGCCCAAAGGGCCGATAGGGCCATTTTTATGGTATCAGGCTTACCTCTAAATTTAAAGTGATGGATAACCTGGTTATTTTGACAGGTGCAGGTATTAGTGCCGAAAGTGGTTTAAAAACTTTCAGGGATAGCGATGGTTTGTGGGAAGGTTACAACATCGCCGATGTGGCTACACCTGAAGCCTGGGAATGGAATCCAAACCTGGTGCAGGAGTTTTATAATCTGCGCCGGAAATCAGTTTTGGAAGCAAAACCTAATGCAGCGCACTATGCTTTAGCAAAACTGGAGGAAAAATATAAGGTAACTGTCATCACACAAAATATTGACGATTTACACGAACGGGCCGGCTCGACCGATGTGGTGCATTTACATGGCATCATAACCCGTTCGCAGTCCAGTAAAAACCCTAATCTAACTTATCCGATCGATGGATGGGAATTAAAAATGGGCGAATTATGTGAATTAGGTTCGCAGTTACGGGCACATGTGGTTTGGTTTGGCGAGGCGGTACCAATGATAGATAAAGCGGCTCAAATATGTTCACAGGCAGACATTTTCATGCTGATAGGTTCTTCCCTGGCTGTTTATCCTGCTGCAGGCTTGATTAATTTTGTGCCGGCTGATGTGCCAAAATATATCGTCGATCCTAAAATACCTTCTGTTTATGGTATTGAATCCGTGGAAAGAATAGAGGAAAAGGCCGCAATTGGCGTACCGAGGCTGGTTGAAGAGTTGTTAAAATAAAAAAGAGCGGAAATGGAAGGCGAAAGACTATTTAATCGTGAAGAGGCGGATCTTTTATTAGATATCATGGTGAACAGACGGGACGTGAGGGGGAACCGCTTTTTGGACCGGCCGATAGAGGAAGATAGGATTCAGCAAATTCTCTTAGCCGCTGTAAATGCGCCATCCGTCGGGTTTTCGCAGCCGTGGGAGTTCGTCCTGATAAAGTGTAATGAGATTAAGCAGCAAATAAAAGAGAGCTTTATCCGGGAAAATGAAAAAGGAGCTGATCAGTTTGAGGGTGAAAAGCAAAAAGAATATAATCGTTTAAAACTGGAAGGAATTTGTGAAGCCCCGTTGAACATAGCTATATTTTACTCCCAGGCTCAGAAACCGGTTCTCGGACAAACTTCAATGTCTGAAGTTGGACTTTACAGCGTGGTATGTGCTATTCAAAATATGTGGCTAATGGCGCGCGCGCTAAATATTGGTATGGGGTGGGTTAGCATTATCGATCCGGAAAAGGTAAAACAGATTTTGAAAGCGCCCGAGCAGAATAAGCTGGTAGGCTATTTTTGCCTGGGTTATACCAGCCAGTTTCTTAAGCAACCCGAATTGGAGATACTGAAATGGGAGTCGCGCAAGGAAATGAAAGAAATAATCTTTAATGATACTTATTGAGGTCAATGTCCGGAAAACTGAAATGCATTTTTAATTGGAGCGGGGGCAAGGATAGCGCCCTGGCGCTATACCACTGTCTACAAAACCCCGACATCGAAATCAAATACTTAGTAACCACCGTAAACGATGCGCTAAATCGTATATCGATGCACGGTGTAAGGGAGGAACTACTGGTTTTGCAGGCAGAACGAATCGGTATTCCCTTGTATGAGATAAGGCTACCCGAAATGCCAGGAATGGCGGAGTATGATGACGCAATGCGGACTCATATGGAAAAACTCAAGCTTGAAGGGGTAACACATGCCATTTTTGGCGATATTTTTCTGGAAGATCTCAAAAAATACCGCGATGAGCGCCTTGCCGAAGTTGGCATGACCGGGATTTATCCGCTTTGGAAACGTGATTCGCACGAGTTGATCGATGAATTTCTGAGTCTGGGATTTGGAACGGTGATCGCCTGTACTCAAGCCAGGCTTAAAGATTTTGTTGGACAGGAAATTACCCATGATCTCATCCAAAGTTTACCGGCGGATGTGGACGTCTGCGGCGAAAACGGTGAGTTTCACACTTTTGTATTTAAAGCCCCTATATTTTCGTCTCCCATTGATTATAAAACCGGCGAAAAGGTTTTTAAGGAATATACCGCACCCAAAAATACCAACGATACCTGTTTTTTATCTGATCCGGTGAAAGGTGTTTCAGGCTTCTGGTATTGCGACCTGTTGCCTACCGGTTGATATAATTTACCGTTTGATAGCAGCCGTGCTGCTTCGCCACGGTTATTTTAGTGACAGAACCATAATCAACCTCAAGCAGGAAGATTTTGTCTAGGGGAATACTTAAAATATAAGCAAGCAGGGACCGGATCACCCCTGCATGGGTCACTATAAATACCCGGTCTGCTGGTAAGGCCAATAACTCGTCCCAAAATTGAGTACAACGTTGGTGCATCAGCACAAAACTTTCTCCACCGGGCACTTGGTAATTTACAAAATCAGCCATCCATGCATTTAAAACAGGCTGGTCTATCTCTTTCCACAGACGCTGTTCCCAGTCACCAAAGTTCATTTCCGAAAGCCGGACATCAGTCTGAAATTGCTGTTCCGATAAAAAGCCGGCTAGTTGCTGGCAACGCTGGTAAGGACTTGAGTAAAATAATGATCCGTGTAAATTTGGCTCCAATTTTTGCTTTAAAGCAGTGAAATGCATTTTCCAGTCTGATTCCAGATCGATATCTGATTGGCCGTAACATAATTTATCGGGGTTATTAATGGCTGTATGACGCAACAGAAAGATCTCCATCAGGCAGTATACTTAAAGATTAATAGCAGACTCAAATAAAAAACCACCTCCGAAACCTGTTGCACTGCGCCTAAACAATCGCCGGTATAACCACCGATCCATTTTTTAAAATATCTTGAAAAATACCAACGAACAAACAACAAGGGCAGCAACACAAGGAATACATAAACATTTACAAATAAAGCCAAAGGCGCAATGCCGAATAACAAGGCGAAGATCAATTCGCCCAAACTCATTTTGGTAGCCAGTGGTTTTGATTTGCTGCTATCGTCATCCCTGGCATATGCATCAGTGAAGATCAATGAAACCGCATTTAAACGACTTATAGCGTGCCCGCTTATCAAAGCGATCATCAATGTATTTAAAGGAAAATACTTCAACGTGGACCATTTTAAAAGCAAAATAAGCCCCAAGCCAATGACGCCGAAGGTGCCGAGCCGTGAATCTTTCATGATCAGCAGAATTTTCTCCTTTGTCCAGCCGCCCCCGAAGCCATCACAGACATCGGCAAAGCCATCCTCATGGAAAGAACCGGTAATGATTACAGAAGTGATCATGCTAAATATAATCGCCAACTCTGCAGGGAAAGCCAATTGCACCAACCAATAAATAAATGCGCTTGCAGTTCCAACAATAATACCGACCACCGGAAAATATTTAGAAGCTTTGTTTAGATACTCTTCCGAATGATCAACCCATTTAGGGCAGGGTATCCTGGTAAAATACATTAATGCGGTAAAAAATATTCGTATTTCCCGTTTCATTATTCTTTGTTGCTAACGCCAGCAGATTCAAAACTCGCCATTTCGTTCAAAAAATTCACGGCCGCCTTTACCAAAGGAAATGCGACTGCAGCACCGGTTCCCTCGCCCAGGCGCATCCCCAAATTCAAAAGCGGGGAGAGGTTAAGGTGTTCCAATAACAATCGATGCCCTTTTTCGTCGGACTGATGGCTTGCAATAACATAATTTCTTATTTCAGGGTGCAGTTCATAAGCTGCCAGGTAAGCGGTGCTGGCAATAAAAC
>JAICXZ010000476.1 GCA_025934475.1 Mucilaginibacter sp.
TGAATGCTAGGCAGTTTTTGGCAGTAGAGGACCAATCTTATGCCAATATCAAAAAATACGACTCAGTAGGCTGGGCGCAAGGTAAGTACGTGGCCGATGATCCAAAAGTTATCAGAACAGCGCTTATCGGCAAACTATTCGACGCCAACCTGAACCCATTATATGACGTGGACTGGCAAAAAGCCACTACGCGCACCGCGTTCAGTCAAAATCATAACCTTTCTTTCATCAACGGTACTGATAACATGAGCTACGGTCTGTTTTTGAATTATGGTGACGATGAAGGAATAATTTTAAACAGCTACCAGAAGCGTTATAACGCACGTTTGGCCATCGACAATCAGATTAAGCCATGGTTAAAAGTTGGCGCAACGCTTAACTACGATTATCGCGAGATGCGGACAGCTGATGATGGTACCGGTGGTAATAACATACCCCGTATGCTGATTGAAATGATCCCCATAATCCCGATCAGGTATCCCGACGGAAGTTATGGTAAGCGGACAGATTATCCGAATATGGAAGGCGGTGATAACCCCGTTGCACAGGCTGAAGAAATCAAATCATTATTCTATTATCGCGTATTTAGCGGGAATGGTTATGCTAACATTAACTTCTTCCCGGGTCTGGACTGGCGTACTACCATTGGTGTTACCACATCAAGCAATACACACCCGCACTTCCAGAGCGGTTTGGTAGGTGGCTCGACAGCAAATCAGACGTACAGTTCGGCCTCGATCAACCAGTATAACAACACGTTTTGGCAATGGGAAAACCACTTGACCTATAACAAAGTGTTCAATGATGTACATACGGTGAATATCGTTGCCGGTGTCGAGCTGCAGAATTTTTCTCAGTTGAGCTCGTACGGATCAAGCCAGGACTTATCCGATAACTACTACCAGTATTTTAACCTCGCGAGCGGACAGATACCAGGTATTCCAACCTCGGGTTACGATGCGTGGCAAATGCGTTCCTTTTTTGGTCGTATCAATTACAATTACAAGGACAAATACCTGTTGACTGTAACCGGACGTGAAGACGGATCATCGCGTTTCGGAACCAACGTTAAAAATGGTTTCTTCCCATCAGCGGCTATTGCCTGGAGAGTATCTCAAGAAGACTTTTTGAAGGACAATAAAACCATCTCGGATCTGAAATTAAGACTAAGCTATGGTTTGACAGGAAATTCGGAAATTGGCGAATACAGGTCGCTGGCGAATATCAACACAACCAGCTATCCATTCGGGGGTGCCCAGGCTATCGGTACAACACTGACCAGCATTGGCAATAATCAGCTGGCCTGGGAAAAAACTGCTGAATATGATCTCGGTGTTTCATTTGGTTTATTCAACAACCGGATTAACGTAGAGGCCGATGGATTTTTGAAGCAGACCAAGGCATTATTGCTTAATGCACCACTGCCTGAGACGAGCGGTTTTAGCACCGTTGTCGAAAATATCGGCAAGCTGCAAAATAAAGGTATCGAATTAACTATCAATACATTTAACATACAAGGCGACAATTTCTCGTGGAATACTTCATTTAATATCTCCTTCCTGAAAAATAAAATATTGAGCCTGGGTGCATCCAATGATGATATTTTCCTTGGCCCAACCTTTCTTTCCCAGTTTAACCTGATGAGAGTAGGGTTACCTGCCGGCACGTTCTGGGGCTATAAAGTTTTAGGTACCTGGAGCACATCCGAAGCGAGTGAAGCGGCCAAATATGGTCTCTTACCCGGCGACCTGAAAATATGGGATAAAAATGGCGACGGCAAGATTACGGCAGATGACAAAACGGTGCTGGGAAAATCAACACCGGATGGTTATGGGACCTTTACGAACAACTTCAAATACAAGAATTTTGATTTAGCCGTTGAACTGCAGTTTGATTATGGTAACCAGATCATGAACCTTACCCGCCACTCGGGCCAGGATCGTACCGGCCAGGCCAACAGTTATGCTACTGTGTTGAACGCCTGGACGCCGACCAACCAGAATACCAGTATAGCTGAAGACAGACCGGCATACGTACGTTATCAAACAGAGATTTACTCGACTAAAGTAGAAGATGGTTCGTTTGTGCGCGGCAAAGCCGTAACACTTGGCTACACTTTCCCGCAAAGCGTAGCCTCAAAAATTGCTATGAGTCGTTTGCGGCTGTATTTACAGGCGCAAAACTTGTTCTTGATAACCAAGTACACCGGTTATGATCCTGAAACTTCGACCTATAACGGATCGAGCAACTTCACTCAGGGCATCCAGTTTTACGATTATCCGAAGCCGAGAACTTTCTTGTTTGGAATCAACGCCAGTTTTTAATAAAAATTTAAACACACGGTCATGAAATTTAATTTTAGAAAATATAGGATCGGCTTTTTTTTGTTGACCCTTTCGTTCGCCATGAGCAGTTGCAATAAATACCTTGATGAAAAGGACAGAAGCAACTTTGTAAAAGATAATTACTTTACTTCCGGCTCGCAGGCGCAGACATTTGTCAATGGTATTTACACTCAGCTGCACTTGTTTCAAAATGGGGATGCTTATGGCGAGAGCCCATTTATTACCCTGGAATTATTTGCCGGGCATGCTACCTCACTGGGGCAAAGCGTTAATAACGGAAACGTAATAAATGAACGTACGGATCCCGTTAACCCGGGTTTTGAAGATGTTTGGGCAAATAGCTACAATGCCATTGCCAATGCAAACCTGGCACTAAACAAGATTCCATCAATTAATATGGATCCGACGTTAAAGAGCAAGCTGTTGGGTGAAGTGCATTTTTTACGAGCATTCTTTTATTATCATCTTGTGAGACTATATGGCGATGTGCCCTTGATCACGGCCCCGGTTTCAGTCGGCAGCCCGGATCTTTATCCAGGTCGTACTGCCGCTGATCAAGTTTACCAACTGATCATAACGGACCTGCAAACCGCGGAAAGTTCAAGCTTGCCCGAGACAGATCAGACTGGCCGCGTATCCCTCGGCGCTGTCAGAACTTTGTTGGCGAGTGTTTACTTGACCACCGCCGGATATCCATTGCAAAAAACTGCCAACTATGCACTGGCCGCCACAGAAGCGCAAAAAGTATTAAATGATTATACCTTGTTCACCAACTATGCTTATCTACACGATAATGCGCACAAAAACCAGGGTGAGCTGATTTTCCAGGGACAATATTTAGTAGGTGTAGCAACAAACGCCATTCCACAATTGACGCTTCCATTTAACTTGCCGGTTGGCGCGTATGGCGATCACTTAGGTGCCATGATACCTACCAATGCCTTCTTCAATAGTTACGAACCGGGCGATTTACGTGTCAAGGAACGCCAGTTCTATTTCTCCAGCTATCCGCAATATGGCGATACAACCCAAACCGTAACTTTTGGCGAACATGCGCTTTATAAATTTTTCCATGTGGAAAGTGCGCTAGGTAATGGTCAAAGCGACGAAAACTGGACATTTTTACGACTGCCCGAAGCTATGCTGATCTATGCAGAAGCAAGTAATGAAGTAAATGGTCCCACTCAAGCCGCGTACGACCAGGTGAATAAAATAAGGGCAAGGGCGCAATTAGCACCATTAAGCGGACTTACCAAAGACCAATTCCGCGAAGCGATATGGAAAGAGCGCTATCACGAACTCGCCTATGAGGACAAAGCATATTTCGATATACAGCGTACTCACATGATTTATGACGTAATACACAACACATTCGGCGATACGTTTACGACCCCCAACGAGCAGGGCGTAACGATGAAGCAACAATACCTCCTGTGGCCCATTCCGCAACGGGAAATAAATACAAACAATAAACTCACACAAAATCCGGGGTGGTAAAACTCAGGAGCAAAGACCGGTTACAGCCGGTCTTTGTTGCTTTATGGAAATCAGGACCTGTCAAAAAAGGGTGTGTTACTTTCCTCAACGGGTCACTCAGGAACTTTTTTTAAA
>JAICXZ010000196.1 GCA_025934475.1 Mucilaginibacter sp.
CTGAAAAAAAAACAAGCAATTTTATTGAGTTGGATGTAAGGTCCATGCTGGCTCAAAACCAGGATCCATTAAAGACAATTCTGAATAAGATAAACAGTCTGAAGGGAGATGAGGGCCTTAAACTTATCAATGCTTTCGAACCGGTGCCTCTTATTCATTTGTTGAGCGAAAGAGGGTTTACTCACTTTGTTGTAAAGCCGGATAATGCAACCGTGATCACTTATTTCAACAGGATAATACCAGGGCCTGATGTTAATATTGATTCATTGGAATGCGACTTTGCAACAAGCCAGGAGTCATTTGACAAAACATTTAATCAATTTGGCCCCGACCATGTGAAATATATCGACGTGCGTAACCTTGATATGCCTGGGCCGATGATCACTATATTGGAAAGTCTGAGTGGTCTGAAAAATGATATAGCCCTATTTGTTTATCATAAAAAGCGTCCCGTTTTTTTACTGCCTGAACTGCAGAAACGAGGCTACAGGTATCTGTTTAAAGATATTGCCGACAAGGATGTTAACATGCTCATCTACAAGTCGTGACAACTCACAAACAAAAAGCCGGTGTTTATGCGGTAACCGTGACACACTACGTCACTGCTGCTATATGTTTTGGAGCTCTGGCCGGGATGATTGCCTTTTCGGGAAGCGCTTTTACCGGGCATTACTTTCAGCCGCGCATATTGGCTATTACCCATATGGCCGCATTAGGGTGGGGGACTTGCATCATTTTCGGAGCGTATTATCAGTTGGTTACGGTAATTCTTGAGACTGAGCTTTATAGTGTCAAGCTAGCCTGGCTTTCGTGGGCGATGCTTTTGCCTGGAACGGTAAGCCTGGTTTATGCATTCTGGGAGTTTACACCCGGTATTTGGATGCAAATCGGGGCTCTGCTATTGCTCGTTTCCATTATTACGTTCACCTTAAATATTTATCTAACTGCAACAAAAGCCGGGAAACAAACCATACAGGAAGATTTTATTTTCAGCGCCTGCCTCTGCCTTTGTTTTACAGCCATGATTGGCAGCGCGCTCGTCTTCAATTTTACAGGGGCTTTTTTGCTTCAGGGACAATTGCACTACCTGAGATTACATGCGCACCTGGGCCTCGCTTGCTGGTTCTTGCTTACGGTTATCGGTGTTAGCTCCAAACTGGTGCCTATGTTTTTGGTTTCTTCTTATCAGAATAGGAGAGTATTACAGGCGAGCTATTATCTTATAATATCGGCGCTGGTTCTTTTCCTCGTTGATTCCTACATCTTCGGACTCAACATCAAAACTTACTTCATTGCCATTATTGGTATAGCTGGCATTGCCTGTTACCTGTATTTTATCTATAAGTGTATTCGAACCCGGATCAGAAAACAAATTGATCTACCGATGAAGCACAGCCTATTGTCATTTATTCTGTTTGGCGCAGGGATTGTTTGCATCCCATTTATCATTTATTATTACCGGGCAAATAATCAATTGAACATTCGATACACACTGATATACGGCATAATATTGCTGATGGGCTGGATAACCTCTTTGATCCTGGGCCAAACCTTTAAAACCTTACCGTTTATTGTTTGGGTGAGACATTATGAATATTTAAGCGGCAAAGTAAAAACGCCCATGCCATCTGATTTGTACAAAAACAGTCTTTTGCGGATACAATCATTAGCTTTTGCTGTTTTTTGTGTCAGCTTTATTTTTGGCTGCCTGGTTGATTCGGCGTTGCTGATCAGGATAGGCAGTGTCGCATTATTGCTAACCGCTGCTACCTATCTCATCAATGTATTCATCATGATATTACATAAAACAAGAACATATGATGAACTTTGATATCACGGATCAATCCGCCTTTTTGAAAGCTGAGGCTTTTGAGACATTGCGCCTGGTCATCGATCCGGAGTTGCACGTTAATATCGTCGATCTGGGGCTGGTTTACGATGTCAAAATAGATGAAACGGAGAAACTGATTAATGTGGCCATGACTTTATCCTCTTCATACTGTCCGATGGGCGAAAGTATTTTGAATGCGGCAAAAAACTGCCTCGAAAAACATTACCCGGTTTATCGGACCAATGTCGACCTGGTTTGGGAGCCCGTATGGTCGTATGATAATATTACCGATGAGGGTAAACGACAACTGGGACTGGAGAAATGATACCGAAAACTACCACCTATTACCTGCGCCTGGCGGTCGCGAATTTTATAGTACTGACAATATTAGGGCTGATACTACGCTACATACACATCACCAGCATTGGCGACATTAACTACCAGTTCCTGCTCCACGCTCATTCGCATTTTGCTTTTGCGGGATGGATGTTTTTTGCCATTGCGTTGTTAATTACCAACCTTATTAATAAAGACTGTCTCCCACGGAGTTTCAGGTCGGTGATGGTACTGACGCTGATCAGCGCTTATGGTATGCTGGTGAGTTTTTACTTGCAGGGATATAAAGCGGTATCCATTACATTCTCAACGCTGTTCATCGTTGTTACTTATCGCTTTACATACCTCGTCTTCAAAAAAAAGGCATTAAGAAACAGTGTGAATGAACTGTCGTTTGTATTAATCAAACCCGCCTTGATCTTTTTATGCGTGTCGTCGATCGGACCATTCGCGCTGGGGCCACTTATGGCAATGGGGTTTAAAAATACCCCGTATTACCAGGATGCCATTTATATATACCTGCATTTCCAGATGAATGGCTTTATGCTGCTGGCAGTACTGGGTTTATTCGCATCGGCTCTGACGGTAGATTCATTGACGAAAAGCACCAAAGCCTGGCTCAATTTGTTTGTCTATTCCACTGTCCTGCTTTATTTTATTTTTACGTTATGGAGTAGCCCCGGAATTTTACTGCAACTATTGGCTGTAGTTGGAGCTATCATCAACCTTGTAAGTTGGATCGTACTATGTGCTCGTTTCAAGTCTGTATGGTCTGATTGTTCGGCCCTGGCTAAAGCCGCGCTTATTGCCATATCACTTAAAGTGGTCTTCCAGGTATTCGTTTGTTATCCAGCAATAGGTTCATGGACGTTTTCAAACCGAGACCTCATCATCGGTTATATCCATCTCCTCACGCTTGGCATTATTACTCCGCTCATTATCGATCAAATACTAAGACAGGGTTTTGTGAGCGTTTGGCCACCTCTTAATTGGATATACATTTACACGGCGGTTGCCTATCTTGCCTTGCTGTTTCTGCAACCTCTGTTAGCGCAATTTGGTATATCAATCCCTGACTACCAATTGTGGCTGTTTGGCCTGAGCATTTTATTCCTTTTAGTTGGCTTTGCATTACTGGGAAAGGTAAAAGCTGTCCATGGTTCTATTGAAAGATGACACATGTCATTTTTTTATCTCGTAATAAAGGACAAATTTGTCCTTTATTAAAACGCTTTTAAAAATGGAAACAGAAACAGTACTAGACGTGACGGTGATAGAGCCCAGGCTGAAACACCCAACCATCTTCCAAAATTTTGATTCACTGTTGCCCGGCGAATCATTTGTAATTCATAACGACCACGATCCTAAACCGCTGTATTATCAGCTATTGGCCGAGCGCGGGCAAACTTTCAACTGGGATTACCTGGAGCAGGGCCCCGTAATATGGCATGTACGCATCGCAAAAAAGGCTGAAGAAGAGGATACTGATACTGTAGGCGAACTGGTTGCCAAAGACTATCGCAAGGCACAGGTTTTCAAAAAATATGGTATCGATTTTTGCTGCGGTGGCAGGAAAACAGTTAGTGAGGTTTGTGCTAAAAAAGGCATCAACCAATCGCAACTTGAAAACGAATTAGCGGTAGCCGAACAGGGATCAACCGACAGTGAGCACGATTTTCAAAAATGGGACATTGGCTTTCTGAGCGACTATATCATTAATACCCATCATCAATATGTAAAGGATAACACAACTTTTATCAACGAGCTGGCGCAGAAAGTAGCCGGGGTGCACGGTGCCAATCACCCCGAACTTGTAAGGGTTGCCGAAATTTTTGAACTATTAGGAAGTAACCTTACCCTGCATATGATGAAAGAGGAAAAGATACTTTTTCCACGCATTAAAGAGCTGGCTCATTACAAAAAGATAGGCGCTACCATCCCGACCGATGATTTAGGCCTGGTATCAACACCAATTCAGGTAATGGAATCGGAACATGAGCAGGCGGGTGAAGATTTTGAGGAGATCAAAGCGTTGACTTTGAATTATAAGTTACCGGCAGATGCATGTCGTTCCTATACCATCTTGTTCAAAAAACTGGAAGAATATGAAAATGATTTGCATCGTCACGTGCACCTCGAGAATAATATACTATTCCCAAAAGCAATCCAAACTGAAAAAGAACTGGCGCCTATTTCCAGCTAGGGCTACGGTAGATAAAAATTTTAACCGAATAAAGGATGAAAATGTCTTTTGTTATTGATATAATTTAAATCATATTAAAATCGAATAATCAAAACAAATAACCTTTCAAAATATGATCAATATCATATTTTGAGCTAAGCCAGATCATGTTGCAAGTAATTGGTCTGCAATAGCTTTACAAAAAACCGATAACCATGAATACGAAGAATCTGAAACACCTAATTCCTGCGCTAATCATAGCTAGCGCAAGCTTTTTATATGCCTGTGGAGGCTCCGGAGCCCAAACCGGAGGTGATGAAAATAGTTCCGCCTCATCATCAACCGCATCTGCCGACGTGGATCCCGATGCAAAAAGCGATAGCAAAGGCCTGGGCAAATTCACCTCAGTTCAATTGGGGCCAATAGACAATGCCATGGCTGATAAGGGCAAAGCAGTATTTACTGCCAAATGCTCAGCCTGCCATAAGATTACTACCGACAAAGTAGTCGGCCCCGGTTTAAAGGGCGTTACCCAAAGGCGCACGCCCGAGTGGATCATGAACCAAATCACCAACCCAATTGAGATGGAGCAAAAGGATCCTGTGGGTAAAGCATTGCTGGCTAAACACCTCACCCAGATGACTTTCCAGAACGTATCTGACGATGAAACCCGCCAGCTGTTGGAATATTTAAGGCAAAACGATAAACAATAAGACCAACCCCAAAAACTATATCATGAAAAGTTCAATTCTAAAGTTTTCGATGCTGGCAATTGCCTTGCCGGCGTCATTGGCTATCCATTCCTGTAAACCAGGGAAGATAAGCTCAAACCTTGATGCCGATGCGGCCCAAAAGGTTTATGTTGCTCCCGGCAAATACGACGAGGTATACGCGTTCATGTCGGGCGGGTTTAGCGGACAGGTGGCTGCATATGGCATACCATCGGGCCGCTTACTTAAGGTAATCCCCGTTTTTTCGCAGAACCCTGAGAATGGCTATGGCTACTCTGAAGAGACTAAACCTATGCTGAACACCTCGCATGGTTTTGTGCCATGGGATGATTCGCACCACCCCGAGCTGTCAAAAACAAATGGTGAAGACGATGGTCGCTGGTTGTTCATCAACGGGAACAATACGCCTCGCATCGCCAGGATCAACCTTGCTACTTTTAAAACCGACGAGATCATAGAACTGCCGAACATTGGCGGTAACCACGCTTCTCCGTTTTGTACCGAAAATACCGAATATGTAGTAGGCAACACCCGTTTCAGCGAGCCGCTCGATTATGATAAAAATGACGTGCCTATCGATAGCTACAAAAAGACTTTCAAAGGCGCGGTATCATTTGTCAAGGTGGATAAAGAATCGGGTGCCATGAATCTCGCCTTCCAACTCATAGTTCCACCGTTTAACTACGACCTTGCCCACGCCGGCAAAGGTGTTTCGCACGATTGGGTGTTTTTTACCTGCTATAACACCGAACAGGCACACACCTTGCTAGAAGTAAACGCCAGTCAGCGCGACAAGGATTTTGTGATGGCCATCAACTGGAAAAAAGCAGAAGAGCTCATTAGCCAGGGTAAGGGCACCAAAATGCCGGCGAATTATGCGCATAATGTTTATAGCGAAAAAACACATACTGCAACTTCCACTATTGAAAAGGAAACGCAAATACTCGACGTGACCAAGTTTCCCGGCCTGGTTTATTTTATGCCTTGCCCTAAATCGCCACATGGGGTTGACGTTACGCCTGACGGCGAAAACATCGTAGCAAGTGGTAAGTTAGCAGCCGTGATCCCGGTTTTCTCATTCAAGAAAATGCTGGATGCTATCGACAAGAAAGATTATGACGGTATGGTTGACAGCAGCATCCCGGTATTGAAATATGAATCGGTCTTGAAAGGCGAAGTGAAGAAACCGGGCCTTGGTCCGCTGCATACTGAATTTGATGGACAGGGTTATGCTTATACCACTATGTTCGTATCATCAGAAGTTGTAAAATGGAAGATCGACAACCTGGAAGTAGCTGACCGTTCACCGGCATATTATTCTCCAGGTCACCTGGTGATCCCCGGCGGTGATTCGAAGAAACCTTACGGAAAATACCTGGTAGTGATGAACAAGATCACCAAAG
>JAICXZ010000497.1 GCA_025934475.1 Mucilaginibacter sp.
CGACTCAATATCATTCGGGTTAAGCATGGCAAGCGGACTCACCGTGGTTTCCATGTTGGACGAACCCGGGCTGTTTAACTGTGCCCCGCCGCTGTAACCGCCAGGCGCGTTACCGCTTATCTCAACGCCATCGATAACGTACAAGGGTTCGCTTTGTCCAAAATTATTGATACCGCGTATATGCACCGAGGTAGCGCTCCCCGGCTCGCCTGAGTTTTGGGTGATCGTCACACCAGCGGCTTTGCCTTGAAGCATCTGATCGATACTGGGCTGCGGGAGACTTTGTATGTCTTTAGCCGATACGGACGATATTGCCCCGTTAACATTTTCTCTTTTCTGCGTTCCGTAACCAATGTTGGTTACCGTCACTTCTTCCAGTACCGTGGTGCTGGTTTGCATTTTAACGTCAATCGTGGTTTGGTTGCCAATCGGCACCTCTTTAGTTATCATGCCGATAAACCGGAAGACGAGCGTTTGAGCACCAGCCGGTACAGTAATAGAATACTGACCATTAACGTTAGTTACTGTACTTACTTTGGAGTCTTTTACAGCAACCGTGACGCCGGGCAGGGTTATCCCCTTAGCGTCAGTTACCGTACCCTTGATTGCTGTTCCCGAATTCTGCGCCATAGTTGATGCGCAGATAAAGATGGAAGCAAACAGCAATGCCATTCGTAGAAATTTTCCCATAATTAGTTGGTTTGTAAAATTGATTTGATTTTAACTGCCGCTGCACTGCCCTGCGTTACATGGTCGAATACCGCCTGCAAAAGCAAGCATCCGACATACCGAACGCCAAAACAATGTGCGATAAATGGCCCTCGCGACCGGTTATCACTTAGCTAAATTTTTATAAGTGGTTTATTTAAGTTTATAATCTTAACAGGGACTTGTATCGACGCTGTTAAATTTTCATTACAACTGGGGTAAAACTATATGGGATTCGATTTGCGGTTGTGGATAAATAGGGGCACAAATGTCAACTTGAATCAACTGCCTAAAAATCAATTAATTACAAGCTTATTGAGTTTGATTCAGCAGATAAAATAGACAAATGTGCCCCCTGCATTAGCATTTGCGACTTCGTAAAATGATAAAAATGGATTGGTGGGGGTGGGTAAAATTGTATCAGGAGGTGTTGGGAAACTGTCTGAACTGTGATTTGTGATGATTAAATGAGAGCCGTTGTGAGGCGCGGGGCGGTTGGCGCGGGGCGAGACACGATAACATAGCCGTGTACAACTTTAACGTTGTTTCGAATGCCGCTTAAGAATGTCATCCCGACAAACAAGGCGGGGCCAAGGGCTGGCGTAAGGAGGGATCTTTTCGAATATGCATGAGATAAAGTTCTCTCCTCGTCCCTATACTCTCTCCCCCTGCTACTCGTTCCCGATGACAAATCAGAAACGGGAATCATGATCCCGACTGCATCATCTCAACATACCGCGACGGTATCATATTGAACTCCGCTTTAAAGGCCTTCACAAAATACTTCTGGCTCTTAAAGCCTACTTTATGGCCAACCTGTGATATGGTGAGGTGCCCGGTACTCAGTAGCTGCGCCGCACGTTTAAGGCGCATAGAGCGCACCAGTTCGTTCGGCGTTTTCCCTGTCATCATCAGGATTTTTTTGTAAAGGGTATAGCGGCTAACGAACATATCGTCGCTCAGTTCCTCGACTGAGAAATTGGGGTTGGAGATATTGTTATCGATCAGGAGCAACACTTTTTTGATAAACAGCTCATCCGGCGAATCGACATGTTCTTCAGTCGGGCTTACATCAACCTGCTTCTGGTAAGTCTTGCGCATGTGTTCCTGCTGGCTCAGGATGTTTTTGATTTTGGATAACAATATCTCGAAATTAAAGGGTTTGGTCATGTAATCTGTTGCGCCCGTTTCCAGGCCCTTCAATTGCTGCTCCTCGCCCACCAATGCCGTTAACAGAATAACCGGAATGTGTGAAGTACGGCTGTCACCTTTGATCTTTTTGCACAGATCGATGCCATTCATTTCTGGCATGCTGATATCGCTCACCACCAGGTTGGGATGCATGGCCAAAGCCTTTTGCCAGCCTTTTTTGCCGTTCTCGGCTTCAATGATGTTAAATGAATCCTTCAGGTTATCCTTTATATAGAAACGAAAATCGTCATTGTCTTCAACCAGCAACACGGTAGGTTTCCTGGCATCCCGATTATAATTCTCCTTTCTTTCCAGTTTCGGGGTAGAAGGCACAAAAGCGGGATCATGCTCAATAGCGGTCGGTTTGTCCACAAACAGCGATTTATCCAATTGCAGCAGCGGCAGCAATACCGTGAAACAACTCCCCTGGTTAAATTCACTTTCTACATGGATACGCCCTCGATGCAGTTTCACAAATTCTTTGGTGATGGACAAGCCAATGCCGCTGCCGAGGTTTAACATCGAACCGGGAATATCATTCTGGAAGAAGGGCTCAAATATCTTCTCCAGTTTATCCTCGGGAATGCCGATACCCGTATCAATGATCTTAATCTCCAGCATCTGGCGACCATGATCGTCTGACTCCAGCAGATTAAGCAGCACGCTCACCTGGCCATCCTGGTGGGTAAACTTATAAGCATTGGAGAGCAGGTTAAAAATGATCCGCTCAATCTTATCATGATCAAAACTGGTATAAAACTCATCTATGTCTGAGTCGAATGTAAAGCCAATGTGTTTTTGCTCGCCAATATCACTGAACGAATAAGATAGCTCTTTGATAAATTTCACAATGTCGCCCGGTTTCTCATGAAGCTTCAGTTCCTGGTATTCCATCCGGCGGAAATCGAGCAACTGATTTACCAGGTTGAGCAGGCGACGGGCATTGCGGTTCACCATATTCAGCTGTCGCTGGGTATCAGCCTCAGGGTTTTGCTTCAGCAATTTATCCACCGGCGCCATGATAAGCGAAAGCGGTGTGCGGAACTCGTGACTAACATTGGTAAAGAAGCGGATCTTCATCAAATCCAGCTCATGTAAACGTTGCGCTTCCTCCCGCTCCTTTTCAATCGTGAATTTAAGGCGCAGCCTGCGGATACCTTCCCTCCGGATATAAAGCAGCGCTCCCACAATAACTGCAGCATACAACAGATAGGCCCAGATTGTCTTCCAGAAAGGCGGTGTGATCCGGATATTTAAAACCAGTTGTTTGTCAGTCCAGCCTGAGCCGCCTGAATTCCGCACCCTAAAAACATAAGTTCCCGGGTCAAGATTGGTATAGGTAGCTTTACGCACTTTATTGTCTGCAGTGATCCAGTCCTTGTCGAAATTCTCCATCTTGTACTGATACACAACCTTGTCGGGGTTGAAATAGTTCAGCGCGGCAAAATCAATGGAGAATGAGCTCTCGTTATATTTCAGGTTGATGGATTTTGACTCGGTTATAGATTGCGGCAATATCACCCTACCATCGGTCTTTTCGCCCGGGTTCAGGCTTTCGTTAAAAATTTCGAAATCGGTAAATACCAGGTTAGGAACGCTTTTGTTCGAGCGTATCTCTGAAGGCTTAAACATATTAAAACCATTACCGCCTCCAAATAGCAGGTAACCGTCACGTGTTTTGAGCGATGAGTTGATGGTAAACTCGCGCCCCTGCAAACCGTCGTTCTCATTATAATTGATGAAACGGAATTTTAGCCCTGAAGGCAATCGCGAAACCAGGATATTGGTCAGCCCATTAGGCGAACTTGCCCAGATGTTATGATTATCGTCCTCGCGCATATCAGTAACCGTGTTATCGGCCAGGCCATCTTGTTTTATGATATTGGTAAACTTGCCGGTTTCGGGGTTAAAAACGCTTACGCCGTCGCGCGTGCTAACCCAAATCAAGCCATAAC
>JAICXZ010000401.1 GCA_025934475.1 Mucilaginibacter sp.
ATCAGCAGGTGTTGTAATATCAGGTCCGATGCTTTTTCGGCCTGTTCAAAGGCTACGGCCCACGAAACACTGGGTTGCTGACGGTTTTTCCATTGATTGTATGCCGCCAGGTAGCGGTTGGCAAAAACCACATCCAGCTTTTCCATTTGCGAGCCGTCGCCAAATTGTCCGGCGGCTATCTGCTGTTTTACCGTTTGCGTTACCTTCAGGTAAAGCGCGGCAAAATATCCCAGCCTGCTTTTGCTTGCGATACATTCGGCAATAATTCCCTCCAGGGCGGTTATTACCTCATCAATGTTGGTTGCAGGATTCATCTCGTAGATGTTTGTGCTATTTCTTTCTGCAGCTACTATATCGATACTCATTAAATTTAAAGAAATTAGACGATAAGGTCGTTGCACGAAGTATGACCCGAACTGCACCTATCAAAGCTGTAAAACTAGGACAATAGCCGTTGCCCGTCAATCCGTGTTTTAACGGTATTTAACGGGTTATTTCACCGTGCCCCCTGAAGCAGCACAAGTAAAAAACACCATGATCTTCAAAGGATTACCTTTCAGAATCAGCTATTTGCCGTCTAACCTTTTTTCGTAGCAGTAAAATTTAAGTCCCGGTCTGAAGTGTAGCCCTATCTCGCCGGCGAAGCAATAGCCCATTTTGGGGAAGAGAGATTGTGTGGCTTTATTGGCCGTGTTAGTGTCCACACGCAGTGTTTTTATATCCCGGTCAACGGCCACTTGTTCAGCCTGTTGCATCAGCAGCCCGGCGACTCCCTGACCCCTAAAACGCGGACTTACCGCAAGGCGATGTGTTACGATAGCAGTTTCATTGATGTCGAGGCCAACATCAGCATATTCGGGATACTGTTCGGTAGTAATTGCGCTAACCCCGGCAATAATTCCATCGGCATCGGCCACCCAAAGCTGGCCAAGCGCAATATCCTCCTCAAAAACAGCGGCGTTGGGATAGGTATCATCCCATTGAAAATTTCCGGAGGCGATCATATCGGGAACCACCTCTGCAATAACCTGCATAATACCCGGCACGTCTGATAATATAGCTGGACGAATCTTCATGCCGGTAAAAATAACAGTTTCAGGATATGACCAAAATACACCAGCCCGGGTTTCCCGTCATCAAAATTTCATAAATTGATCTCCCCACCGTGCCTCTGACATCCGACATCCGACATCCGACATCCGACTTCATTTCACCACCTTCAATATCTCCCGCTCAGATCTTTCAACGTGTTGTTTAAATTGTTCATACCATTGCTTCCATTCGTATGTCGCCAGGCCCGCGTGCAGAAACTCTTCATATTCAGCAAGGGTGTTGAAACCCTGTTCCAGGATCAAGCGATAAGAATGACCGGTAAAATCGGATAAAATGCGCTGGGAAACGGCTTTGGGTAATAGGTTCCTTTTTTCGGCGTCCTCCACCAGGGTCCTGGCATCCCGAAAATGCCCGAACTTAAGGAACATAGTGTCGCGAACGATATACATGCCTAATAATTTTAATGATGAACTGCTAATGAACTATTTAAAATTATACATAATTTTTCATTTAGAATCAACTGTTTACTAGTCATTTTCAGCTCATTAGCGCATTGCTCCAATGGTCAGCAATACAGCCAAAGCAAAGAGATTGATAAATAAAGAAGCAAGACCCGCTTTGCCTTTCAAAATGCCGAAAATAATGCTTATCAGCGTTAGTACACAGTCTATGAGGAATACCGGGGAATAGACCAGTAAGTCGAGACCTGGATTACATGGCCCGGATTTGAAGCCTGGTGATGACGCCGCTAAAAGCACGGCCGCGAGACTGACAAAGTGGTAAAAAGAAAGACGGAATATGCGATGTTGTTTGAGATAATCTATTATGGATCTCATAAGATCTAAAGGTTAGTTTAGGATTGGGAACCCCTTTGCCCCCTCCGTTACGACCATTTGTTTCATCTTGCTTTGAAATGACATATTGGCTCTCAAAAAGATTTTTTTGCATTCTTCAATTTTTCTTTTTTACTTTGAATAACAAAGTACTTTTATATTGATATTTTCACTTATCAAAACATAAAGTCATGAACAAATTTATTCCCTTATTCAAAAGCTGGTTTGGCTATTCGGCCGCCATAACCCTGGTATGCGGTATTATTTATGTCACGGTACAACAAGGGTATCGTCAAACTGCAAACGATCCGCAGTTCCAGCTGGCGGAGGATGCTGCCAATGCAATCAATAAAGGCGCTGATCCAAAAGTTGTAGTTGGCGGTACGCCGGGTGTCGAAATTTCACAAAGTTTATCACCTTACCTTATTATATACAACAGCAACGGCAGCATTGCCGCGAGCAACGCAACACTCGACGGCAATGCGCCCAGGTTGCCCCAGGGCGTGCTTAACAACGCTCACAGGAATGGCCTGGATGCTGTGACCTGGCAGCCTCGCGCCGGCGTACGCAGCGCCACGGTATCGGTACGGGTAAAAGATTATATTGTAGTTGCGGGACGCTCGCTGCGTATGACCGAGGAGCGGATAAACGTGCTCGGCCAGCAGGTAGCCTTTGGCTGGTTCATGTCGCTTATTGGGATGGCGGCGATCCTGGTTATGATCAACGCCATCAACAGCAAACCGGCATTAAGTTAAATATTATTGAAAATGAGTATCTTGTGTTTGAATTAGACTTGCAGGGCCTGGCCGAAAGACCCTGCAACCAGCTTCAAAACCATCTTTAGTCAGTCATGACCTTCCTACGAAATCTTAGTCCCGAACTACTCAAAATAGCGCTTCTTGCCGCTGTGTACGCGTTTGCGATCTATAGTTTTCGATTTTTGGTTTCGGACAGCATACGCCAGAAGTGGTTCAGACCTATTAAATATTGGTTTATCTGGATTGTGATGTGCGCCGCCCTGTTCATTTATTCATTCACTTATTATGGCAATCACGGCCTGGGCGACAGCTACTATCTTCCGCTCGGACATCATAGGGCCGTGGCCGCCGCAGACAGCTACGCATTCTTCCGGACAAATGATTCCGCACCTGCCATGAGCATCGATAGCTTCCTGGTGCAACACGATGAACTTTGCATGGAATCAGGCGGCTACTTTTACATATGCAACCTCCCCACCGGCGAGCTAAAGAAATTTGACAACAGAGCCGGGTATGATCTATACGCTTCAAAACATTCGCTACCCGATGTAAAGAACTTTCTCGATTTCAAATCGCAATATAACCATTATTGGAAGGGTTGGCGGAAGTGGGTGCTGCCGTAATAATTCTCGATATGTTTGCCTTATTCCACCTTGGTTTCGAAGTAGTTAAGATAGCAGCGCTTTCCGCCGTTTATTCTTCAATTATTTATTTAATTCTGCATAAACTGAAGCCAATTCAAAAACTAACAACGGTTCGGTTTAAAACTATATTTCTCGCATTATCAGGGCTTTTATTCATATTCTTATTTACTTACTACGGGAACCATGGCTTAGGCGATGAAGCCAATGTACCATTGGGGCACTTTAAAACAATGGAAAGCGGCGATGGCTATGCCTATTTCACACCTGGTGGAACTGCTAGTCAAATAAATGTGGATAGTTTCCTGGTCAAAAAAGACAATTTGTGTATGGCCACACCAGATGGGATCTATGTATACAATTTGACCACAAACGATTTAGAAAATTTCCCTGACAAGTTATCCTACGAACAACATGCACTTAAGGCGGGTCTTCCGGCCATTAGCCAATTTAAAAAATTCGAAACTCAGTATAATGAGTACTGGAACCGATGGCGGTTCTGGGTATTGCCTTGATTAGGAACGTTCCGGAATCATAATGAGCTTAGGACTGCAGTACCCTCCCATTCTTCCGGACTTTCGGACTTACGCGGACTTCCGGACTTCCCGCCTAATCTCTAATCTCCAATCACTAATCTCTAACTCAATGATTATGCTTCTTATGAATATCCTTCACCAAACACAGCTTTTTGATCTCGTCAATCTTAATCACAAAGGGAGCATATTTTAGGCGATTGCCGACCATTTCCGTGACATTATCACTATGCGCGATGACCTCATCGGGATTATCGCCCACCAGCAACCGTTTATACATCCGGTAATCGCCCCACTCTATATAATATACCTCACCGGGCAGTATCTTTTTATCGTGGATCACCTTTAGCGCCACCCAGCAACCATTCTCAAGGTAAGGGTACATGCTGTGCCCCCAAACCGGCAGGGCAAAGTCACAATCCTCGATACCGGGGAAGTTCATGTGACCTATCGGCGTCGTGTCGTTGATATCTTTATATACCTCAACCCCTGAAGCAGTTGCCACCACCTCATACATGGGTATGCC
>JAICXZ010000284.1 GCA_025934475.1 Mucilaginibacter sp.
CTGCTCTTTCACTTAAGCCCTTGGCTCGGGCGGTGCGGATATAATCCTGCCCAAGTACATCCAGCATAGCGCTTCGTGTCAGTTGGACGATAATTGCCAGCGGTCGAAGCCCCAATGTAACCATCGGTAGCACCAAATTGCGCCAGGTAATTACCTCGCCCTTAAATGGATCGTAACTATATAAACTGCCCGACATGTTGAGCCCTGTATATTTGGTCAGCACAAAGCCAAATATCCAGGCGATGAGGATGCCGGCAAAAAAAGAAGGTGCTGAGATGCCCAATGTAGAAAACGCTATTGATGCCCGATCGATCCAGGTATTTTGATGGACAGCGCATAGTGTTCCCAGGAAAACGCCTATGACAATGGCAAACAGCATTGCCGTGGTAGCCAGTATCAGCGTGTTGGGGATAACGCTCATGAGCAGCGGCCCGACATCCTTTCGCGTTTGATAGGAGCGGCGCAGGTAGGGCCATTTCAGTGCAATCACCTTGCTGGTTGAAACAGGGATGAGTGTCACATAATGATAGCGTTGCTGCTCCTCTGGCGTGCGGTCGTGATAACCAATAGGCGAAAGGTCGTTAATATAATAAGCAAACTGAACCGGAACGGGTTTATCCAGTCCAAATTCTTTTCGCACGGCTTGCAACGATTGCACGTCGGCACGTTGGCCTTGTGTCATCCTGGCAGGGTCAACCGGCAAAATATTGAAGAGAAAAAACACGACAACTACTATCCCCAGCATCACTGCCAGCCCATAACCGATCTTGCGAAGCAGGTAGCCGATCATCGTCCTTTACTTTTGAAAATATTCCTTTACAAGATCGTCATATTTAGGAACAGAGTGGTAGTGCCACTTGTTAATAATAGTGCCATTTTTTAGCAGCAGCACGCCGGGATTGGCCCGCACCATTTCCTTCAGCGGCACTGCGTCTACGTAGAATATCTCCATCGCCAAATGATTCTTTTTGGCGAACGCCTCAGCGTCTGTAGCTGAGTTGGAGGTAAGCAACACGGTCCGGGTGTTAAAATTATCGTGCAGATTGATGGCCAGTGCGTTCAGGTTGCCCAAGCCATTGAGATTGGTTTTGTTCAGGTCATAGGCAACTACAAAGAGGTTGTTGTACGGATTGGCCAACAGCTCCTTTGTGTAGTCGTTTCCCTGTGAGTCTTTAATACTAAGATCAATGATCTTGGGGGTAAAACCTTTTTTTACAAGACGACTTTCAGGCGTGCCGACTACTTCCCAGCTATTATCCTTCCAGATATTACTTTTGAGGTATTCCTTGTCAGTCATCGTCTTGGTCTCGCCGGACTTTTTATTTTTAAGCTGATAAGTGATTTCGAACACATCGGGCTCTGCGCCGGGGGGAGTGATCATCTCGTTCGGGATATTGGCCCCAACCTTGTAGGCTAAGAAGTCGATAACCGGCAGGAAGCTATATGTGTAAAATCCTATCCCCAACGCCACAATTATAGAGCCCCAGGCCAAACGGTCGCCGGTTTTTTCGCTGAACGCCGGTTGTATGCTTTTACGGTTTACAAATATCACCAGCACCAGCGCCAGCAAAACCATATCCTTGCTGAACGACTGCCACGGCGTTAAGGGAATTGCATCGCCAAAGCAACCACAGGTTTGAACTACCTTAAAGTACGCGGAGTAAAATGTAAGGAATCCGAAGAAAATGATAAGCAGCAACAATCCCCAGGCAACTTTTACAGCGCGCACGCCAATGAGCAATGTAAAACCGAGCACAATCTCCAACGTGCACAAAACGATAGCGATCATCAGTGCCAGGCCATTGAGAAAAGTGATGTTAAATACTTCGAAATATTCCTGAAGCTTATATGAAAAACCCAGCGGGTCGTTGATCTTAATGAGGCCCGAAAAGATAAACAAGAGCCCAACCAATATCCTGCAAACCCAAACCAGTTTATTTCTCATTTTACGCCAAGCTTTATCAACGCGAAAACAGAGTAGTTTAGCATATCCTGGTAATTGGCTTTGACACCTTCGGATGCCAGCGTTGTTCCCTGGTTGTCCTCGATCTGTTTTACACGCAGTATTTTCATCAGGATCAGGTCGGTCATGGAGCTCACACGCATATCGCGCCATGCCTCGCCATAATCGTGGTTTTTGGCAAACATCAGGTCGCGGGTTTCGTTGGCCTTGTCATCAAACAGCTTGCTAACCGCCTCTACCGAAAGTTCGGTAGGGGTGTCTGCATCCGCCTCAAGCTGCATCATTGCGATAAGACAATAATTAACGATGCCGATATATTCGCTGGTGATATCTTCATCCACCTTGGATACTTTCTTTTCTTCCAGTGTCCGGATCCGTTGCGCCTTGATAAAAATCTGGTCGGTGATAGATTGCAGGCGTAAAATGCGCCACGCGGTGCCGTAATCGCGGGTCTTTTTCATGAACAGATCCTTGCAGATCTTAATCACCGCGTTGTATTCTGCTGTTGTGTTGCTCAAAACCGAGTTTTGTTAGTTGTATTAGTTATAAAGGTTGTAGTTGTTGTAAAAGTTGACCATTTTTAGCCCTTTCAACCTCTACAACATTTTTAACCAACTCAAAGTGGCTAAAGATACATTTTTTCGCAAAAAAGGAACCATTAACGTGGGTGGTAAACTGATTGATCTGACGGTTCCAAAAGTAATGGGTATCATCAATATCACGCCCGATTCATTTTATGCCGGCAGCCGCAAACACGATACTTCCTCGGCTCTGGAGCAAGCCGGCAAAATGCTGTCTGAGGGTGCAGATTTTCTGGATATAGGCGCATATTCCTCCCGTCCAGGAGCGGTGGATATATCTGAGCAGGAGGAAACGGATCGCTTGCTCCCGGTTATCGGGGCGATTATTGCGAATCATCCTGAAGCGATTTTGTCCATCGATACGTTTCGCTCAAAAGTGGCTGAAGCGGCCATTGAAGCTGGTGCGCATATTATTAATGACATTTCGGGCGGTTCGCTGGATGAAGACATGTTCGCCACGGTGGCAAGGCTGCAAGTGCCATACATTCTGATGCACATGAAAGGCACGCCGCAAAATATGAACCAGATGGCGGTATATAATGATGTCTTTCTCGAAGTGCTCGATTATTTCTCCGATCGTGTACACAAACTAACACAGCTTGGAATTCATGATGTTATACTCGATCCCGGTTTCGGTTTTGCTAAGAAACAGGAGCACAGTTATGCATTGATGGATCGTTTACAGGATTTCTCTGTATTGCAGCTGCCCATACTGGTTGGTGTTTCCCGAAAAAGAATGGTCTATCATGTTTTGGGCCGAACGGCTGATGAGGCCTTGAATGGTACTACCGCTCTTAATACGATTGCCTTAACCAAAGGCGCAAATATCCTTCGCGTGCACGATGTAAAAGAAGCCGTTGAAGCGGTAAAAATATTTCAGGCAATGAAATCCGCCGGATACTAATTTTGTATTTTGTCGTAAACTGTTGTCGCTATATCAGGCATTATTGGTTTAATTGTAAGCGTATTGCCGGAAGTACTGATCACATCGGCGAAGTTGCTGTTATAGAGATTGGAGTCAAAATAAAGATGGCTGCCACTTATATGAAAAGGTCCACTGGCTGTTAATGTGTCGTTGGCATATTTTTTATAAGTGCTGTCGGCATTAAATACCAAAATATTGCCGTTTCCGGGTTTGTAGGTTGTATCTGACGGGTAAATGTTTCCGCCATAACGCCGGGCGAGTTCCCATTTGCCGATAATGTTAACCGGAGAAACCCCATGTTTCTTGCATGAAAGTATCATACCAACTGCAAGTACAAACAACACATATCTTTTCATAGCCTTGCTTTTTTAATCCGATATTTTCTGATAATCTGTTTTAACGCTGTCCCTCAATAAGATATCCTTTGATAGCTCCAAACCGGGCCATCGGCAGCCGAGGACCCAAGTGAAAGTAGTCCATTTTGATATGCCAATTGCTCACCAATAGTATCCCTATCAAAATAGATTATGTAGAAGTTTGGCTCGCTTAGATTCGTAACCCGATATGAGCCCTGCGCCGTAAGTTGTGATGCCGTGTACTTTTTGTAGGTATTATTTCCGTAAAACTGATAAATATTGCCATTGCCGCGAGGGAGGGCTTTGTATGTGAAGCCCCCTGATGTACTAGCCAACTCCCACCGGCCAAGTATCCAGCTATTAGGCGTGCTGCTGTTTTTTTTGCAGGAAACCGAAACCACCAGGATAGTTAGTATATATAAATACTTCTTCATATCAATTGGATATCTTTTGATAGGTCCAGGCGGGACCATCAGCAGCGGATGTACCTATCGTTAGTGTCTGACTATCATATTGCAATTGTTCGCCGGTTGTGTTATTGTCAAAATATATCAGGATAACGCCGTTTTCATTGGGACCTAAGTTATCGACGACGCGAAAAGTACCCTGAGCCACAAGCAAGGTAGCCTGGTATTTTTTATAGGTATTATTACTATTGAATTCGTAAATATTACCATTACCGGAGGCATAAATTGAATCTGGGCGTAATCCGCCCGAGGTTCTGCGCAACTCCCACCAGCCCGCTATGCCAGCGCTCTTAGTTATAGTCGTAGTGGTAGTTGAGCTTTTTTTGCAGGCAAATAGGCTCCCTGTCACAATTAGAATCAGTAATAATCGCTTCATAGTACTAATTACGCGGTTAAACCTAAATGTGTAACACCAGTCTGATTTTTATGTTCGGAATCGTACGTCAGTTGTATCAAAATGATTCGGCTGTGGTATATTGATTTAATATAACAAATTGATAATTAATATATTGTATAATCGGCATTGCATTTGATATATGGAAAATAGAATAAACGCCATGTCTTTCTTTCACAAAAAAATCGAGCGACGCACCTTCTCACAAGACAGGTATTATATACTGATAAAACGACAAAAATCAGGTGAGGCAACTATGCGCGATCTTGATGAACTGGATGAAATTGTTAATCGCGATCCCGATATCCGCGAAAAGGTGCTGCGCGAAAATTTTGCAGAGTTTAATATTGATGAAGAACCCGGGCAGGGTGATTCTCCCAACGTTCCTGAAATGCAAAAATCACAGGCGCCACAGATGAATCTCTGGAAGAGAATAGGCACCTTGTTCAAAAATTGGTTCACTAGAGATATTCACTCCACTGTGCAGAAATTTAGCGCGTTATGCTAAATCTATCTTGCTAAATTTTTATATTAGGGCTTAAATATTTAACCTCTTTTCTAATAAGCAGGTGATATTTAAACTTGCCAATGAGTAAAAACAGCCATGTGGCGTTGCGTAGGACCGACAGTAACGACCGCGATTTTCAATATTTGACGGTATTGATGGATAACGACTTGC
>JAICXZ010000041.1 GCA_025934475.1 Mucilaginibacter sp.
CGCCTGAACCAGGTTTCGTTCGTGGCTGTTGATGAAGCGCACTGTATTTCGGAGTGGGGACATGATTTCAGGCCCGAATATCGCAAGATACGACAGGTGATCAGCAACATAGGCGATGATATTCCAATCATCGCACTGACGGCTACTGCAACGCCTAAAGTTCAGCAGGATATCCAGAAGAACCTGCAAATGAACAACGCTACGGTTTTCAAATCATCATTCAACCGTTCTAACCTGTTTTATGAGGTAAGGGCCAAGCGCAATGTGCTGAAGGAGATCGTGAAATTTGTAAAGCAAAATCCCGGAAAATCGGGAATCATATATTGCCTCAGCCGTAAAAAGGTAGAGGAAGTTGCCGAGGCACTAAATCTCAACGGTGTTAAGGCTTTGCCATATCATGCGGGCCTCGATTCAAAGGTGCGCGCCGATACGCAGGACAAGTTCCTGATGGAGGATGTGGATGTGATAGTGGCTACCATCGCTTTCGGTATGGGTATTGATAAACCTGACGTGCGTTACGTGATCCACCATGATATGCCAAAAAGCATGGAAGGCTATTACCAGGAAACTGGTCGTGCCGGACGCGATGGCGGCGAAGGTGTTTGTTTGGCTTTCTACTCTGAAAAGGACATCGACAAGCTGCAAAAGTTCATGAAGGACAAACCAGTATCTGAACGCGAAATAGGTACGCAGATACTGAAAGAGGTGATTGACTATGCTGAATCATCTGTTTGTCGCCGTAAACAACTGCTGCATTATTTCGGAGAGAACTTCAACGAGGCAGGTTGTAATAATATGTGCGATAACTGCTGCGCCCACAAAGAACATTTTGACGGCGAAGCACAATTGCATAAAGTTTTGAGCCTGATCAAAAAGCTGGGCGAGAAGTTTGACGATGAACATGTCATCAGTGTATTGATGGGCGTTGACAATCCGCAGGTTCATAATTATGAGCATAACCTCATCGATGAGTTCGGTTCTGGTAAAGAAGATGGTGAAAACCTCTGGAAATCCTTGTTACGCCAGGCTTTGCTCAACAACTTCCTGTCAAAAGATATTGACCAATACGGTTTGCTGCGGCTGACCAAAACTGGCAACAGCTTTTTAGACAATCCGCACAGCATCCGCTTCATCATGAACCGTCCGATGGGCGCTACTGATGATGACGATTCAGACGAAGGTCCAAAACAGGGTGGCGGCGCGCTGGATACCGAACTGCTGCAAATGCTGAAGGATCTGCGCAAGAAGATAGCCAAACAAAAAGGCTTACCTCCGTTCGTAATCTTCCAGGATCCGTCGTTGGAAGAAATGTGTACGCATTACCCTATTACAACTGAGGAGTTGAAACAGATCTCGGGGGTAGGGGCAGGCAAAGCCATGAAATTTGGTGCGCCATTTACCGACCTGATCAAAAAATATGTCGAGGATAACGAGATCGATCGTCCGGTTGACATGGTGATCAAGAGCGCGGCTAATAAATCAGCATTGAAGGTTTATATCATCCAGAATATCGACCGTCACTTGAATCTCGAGGATATAGCTGCTTCAAAAGGCTTGACTTATGAAGAGATACTACGCGAAGTAGAATCGATCGTTAACTCAGGCACCAAGTTGAATCTTAATTACTTTATAGATGAGGTAATCGACGAGGATAAGCAAGACGAAGTATTTGATTATTTCAAAACCGCCGAGATCGACTCGATAGATGACGCCCTGGTTGAATTGGGTACCGACGATTACACCCGCGAAGAAGTGCAATTGATGCGCATCAAGTTTATGTCGGAAATGGGGAATTGAGCTGAAAGCGAAAAGACCAAAGCGAAAAGCTTATAAATATTAGAGCCGAAAGTTAATAGCTTTCGGCTTTTTCATTGCCTTTACTTTATTCTTATAAAAGACTCTCGCCTAATCTCTAATCACCAATCTCTAATCACTATTTCGCAATAATCTTAAACTCAGTCCTTCTATTCTGGCTGCGGCCGGCTTCATCGTCATTCGTGGCGATTGGCTGTGTTTCGCCATAGCCTTTGAAGGTGAGCCTTTCGGCCGCAATACCGTTGGCTATCAGGTATTGGTACACGGCCTTAGCCCTGTTTTCGGAAAGGATTTGGTTAGATTGATTACTTCCTACGTTATCGGTGTGGCCAGATACCTCGATCTTAACGGTTTTATTGCGTGTGAGGAAGTCGATGAGTTTTTGCAATTCTGATTTCGACTCGTCTTTAATATTGAATTTGTTGGTGTCGAAGAAAATATTCTTCAGGATCACTTTATTACCAACCTCGATAGGCTGCAAATACACCGTTATATTGAATGGATCTTTAGTCTCGCGGCCCTTGAGTGAGAAATTACCCGAATAGAATAGATAACCGTCTTTTGCAATATTAAGGCCGTAATCCTTACCCGTTGTGATCGTAGCAAGGAAATATCCTTCGTCAGCCGAGCTATAGTCCTCGTATACAGGATTATCTTTTGCCAGGTCGACAATTTCTACGGCAGATTCAAGCGGGTGTTTGGTTACAGCGTCCAGCACCGTGCCCTTCACGTAGGTAACCTGGTGGGGGCGCAGGGCAGGGGGTAGCTCAAAAGTATAAATGTCGAAACCACCTTGTCCGTTGAGCTTATTTGATGCGAAGAATGCATAGCTTCCGTTGGCCGTTAATGTCAGGCCATTTTCGTCGCCATTTGAATTAATAGGATAGCCAAGATTAGCCGGTTTTTGCCATTGACCATCTTTTCCCAGGTGACTAACAAACAAGTCCATCCCACCAAGTCCGGGCCAGCCGTTCGAGCAGAAGTACAAAGTGCTATCGTCCGCATGTATAAACGGCGATTGCTCATCAAACGCGGTATTGATGTTTGGGCCGAGGTTTTCGGGGTTAGTCCAGCCTTTTTCGGTTAATGTCGATTTCCAGATATCGTAGCCACCATAGCCGCCTTTGCGATTGCTTACGAAATACAGCGTGCGACCATCGGCGCTTATAGATGGCTGTGATTCCCAGCCGGAGGTATTTACAGGCGGAGCCACGTCAAACGGTTTACTCCAATCGTCACCTTTTTTAGTCGAGATGTAAATGTCACAGCGCCCCAAACCATCTGGCCGGTTGCAACCGGTAAAAAACAGCACTTTACCATCAAGAGAGATAGACTGTGAGCCCTCGTTATATTGTGGTGTATTGATATTATTGCTGAGGTAAGTGGCGGTCTGCCATTTACCGTTCAATTTTTCACTCTTATAAAAATCCTCGTTGTTGTTGATCTTACGGGTAAAGATCAGGGTATTTTCATCGGCAGTAATCGCCGGCATGTATTCATCGTCGGAAGTATTAATTTCCGGGCCGAGATTGATTGGATTGAAGGGAACCGGGTGCTGAATAGCGTCCAAACTATAACTGCAATCAGCCAACAACTTTTTGGCTATCATCTCGCTTTGTGGGCTCAGCGCGGGGTAAGCCAGGTATTTTTCAATGTGCGCCTTTGCATCCGCATACTTGGCGGTGTGTATCTCACAATCGCTCACTTTGTAGTATACGCCGCGATTAAACTCAGGATCGAGTTTGATAACCTCATTATATTGTTTAGCCGCTTCTGCCCAGCGCCATCTTCCGCGTAATACGTCGGCTAAAACCGCATGTGCTTCTATAAATTTCGAGTCGGCACTAATAGCCTTGCCAAGCTGCTCAATAGCGTCATCGTAAAGATTATCATCTAGACTCTGATTAGCTAGGGCGAAGTACTTAATAGCCTCTTTATCTTTTGTAGAATATGGCCTTTCCTGGGCGTAAGTAAAGAATACCGGCAGGACAAATAACACCGAAAGGAAGAAAACTTTCATTAGCGGCTAATACGTGATTTGCAGTCCGAAGTTACGGCTATTTTTAAGGAATATTGAGGTATTTGTGCGTTTGGAGCGATATTTCCCATTGCGGATTTGCCATCACATAGTCTACGATAAGCGGGGTCATTTCTTTTGCTTTTGACCACTCCGGCTGTAGATATAGCTTACACTCAGGCGATACCATTTTGGCATGCTCCTCAGCCCAGGCAAAATCGGATTTGTTATATACGATCACTTTCAGCTCGTGGGCGTATTTAGCAATACCCTCATAAGGTCTCTTAAATTTTTTTGGAGAAAGACATATCCAATCCCAACGCCCTGACAAAGGATAGGCACCTGACGTCTCAATAAAAGTTTTGATGCCTTTTTCCTGAAGCTTTGAAGTCAGATAATCAAGATTGTACAATAATGGCTCACCGCCGGTTACTACAACCGCCTTCGAAGGAAATTTTGCAGCGCTTTCAACAATCTGGTCGGCAGGAGTGAGCGGATGGAGTTCGGCATCCCAGCTTTCTTTAACATCGCACCAGTGACAACCTACATCGCAACCGCCGAGGCGAATAAAGTAAGCAGCCTTGCCGGTATTGAATCCCTCGCCCTGTATCGTATAAAACTCTTCCATCAAGGGAAGCAGTGTGCCATCTTCCGGAACCTGGTGTGTCGCCATATTTGAGCGGCAAATATAATGAATAGAGATTTGTGATTAGTTGATTAGGTGTCATCTAACGAGCATTACTAATCACCGATCTCTAATCACAATTCACTAAAAATTTAATTGAAAAATTCAATTAAATTTTTTACTATTACTTACAAATAACCGCCTATGCGGAGACTATACTTTTTCTTACTATTCCTGGCCATATTATCCCTCTCATCCTGCGTTGATGTAGTGGAACATTACGATTTTAAGGCCGATGGCTCCTGCAATGTAGCGTATACTTTTGACATGGGCAGGGCGGTTTCTGTGCTCATGAACCTGATGTCGGACTCCGTTAAAGCAACCCCTCAATTTACGGCAGCCAGGGATACTACGCTCAACTTTTACAGCGCTTTGCCCGACAGTACGCAGCAGCGCATGACACTTGAGCAGGTGAACCTGGCAAAAAGCAGCAATCTGACGGTGCAAATGAACTTGCCTAAGAACATTATGAAGGTGAGTGTTACCCACCAGGCAAAAAATGCTGCCGATCTACAATATTATCTGCGAAACATATCAAAAATAGAGGCTCAGAGTAATATCAAACCCGTTAAAAATGATAAAAATTTAAAGGGTTTTGACGCTCAGCAGCTCTTAAGCGGACAGGATTATTATGCCTATGAGGTAACGCCTCATAAATTTTACCGCATCATCGACAAAGCCAAATTCAACGCTTTTTTAAAGAAGACACAATCCACCTTCGCCATGGCCAAAGCCATGCTGATTGAAATGCCCTATAAGGTGGTGCTCAACTTCGCCAAACCGGTGAAGAAGGTGAACAACCCCAAAGCGATCGTCTCGGCCGACCGCAAGCGGGTGGTCCTGCAAACCAGCATGGACGAGATCATCAAAGATCCTTCAGTGATGAATTTGAAGATCGATTTCTAACTATATGGAGTGGTACCCGGTTCCAGATCTGCAATACAACGGTCAAACATTTATTAAAAGGATTAAAGTTGGTGGCAAGTTTTTATGCCTGGTAAGCTACGAAGGTGAAGTGTTTGCACTTGGCGCTAAATGCCCGCATGCCGGTGGTGATCTGACCCAGGGCTGGTGTAACGAAGGAAAACTTGTTTGTCCTATCCATCGTTATTCATTTGATCTTAAGACCGGGAAGGGAAGTCCCGGACAGAACGATTATATCGACAGCTATCCCGTTGAAATAAGGGATAATTCTGTTTATATTGGTATCACTTCGTTTTGGGAGAGATTTAAACAGGCATTCAAATGATGAACAAAATCGAAATCGACGATCTTACCAGGGATTATTACAAAGCTATCAGCTTCAGGAATGAGCATGCACCCGATTTGAGTGCCGTGCATATATTATTTTATAATGAAGGCATCCTGGTGAATAACAGCTTCCGGCATCCCGTCGGTTTTTCCGCAGCATCGTTTGTTACCGCGCTTGAATCCGAAATTGCAGCCGGCAGCATGACTCAATACCTCATTCATGAATTGCACGCCCGTACCGAAATATATGGCAAGCTCGCCCAGCGAATTAGTGTATACGAATACAATCTTGGTGGCGAAACTTCCGGGCGATTACCAAGAGGAGTTAACTATATCCAATTTGTGAAGCACGATGGCAACTGGCGTATCCTTTCCATGGCCTGGTGCGATGAGGATGAGAATAATTTGATTCCTGCAGAGTACCTGCGGTAGTTGATTGAGTTGGATTAAGTTTGGCTGTGTCGTATTCAACTTAGTCAACCACGTAACTCAATCAACCTAATCAACTCACGGATAAACCTCTTTATTAGCTGATGCCAGCGTATTCTTCAACAAGCCAATAATGGTCATCAGCCCTACACCACCCGGAACCGGGGTAATCCATGACGCTTTGGGAGCAACGTTCTCAAAATCGACATCACCATATAGTTTGAAGCCTGATTTGGTAACGGTTGATACCTCGCGGTTCATACCTACGTCGATTACTACAACGCCGTCCTTTACCATATCAGCGGTGATGAAGTTCTTTTTGCCAATGGCGACAATGAGGATATCAGCCTGCAAAGTGAAGCTCTTAATATCGGGTGTACGGCTGTGGCAGATAGTTACAGTGCAATTACCAGGGTAGGTGTTACGGGCCATCAGAATACTCATTGGCGAACCCACAATATTACTGCGACCTACTACCACACAATGCTTGCCCGAGGTTTCTACTCCGTATTCTTTCAGCATCAGGGTGATGCCATAAGGTGTTGCCGGAATAAACGAAGGCAGGTTGCGCTGCATACGGCCGAGATTGATAGGATGGAAGCCATCCACATCTTTGCGATGATCGATCCTCTCGGTTACTTTTTCCGGATCGATATGTTTTGGCAGCGGCAATTGAACGATGATGCCGTCAATATCAGTGTCAGCATTTAGTTCAGCAACTTTGGCCAGCAATTCTTCTTCGGATACCGTATCCTCATAACGAACCAGGGTAGATTTGAAACCAACAGCTTCACAATTGCGCATTTTGCTGGCTACGTAAGTTTCGCTGCCACCATCGTGTCCAACCAAAACCGCAACCAAGTGGGGTTTGCGACCTGTTCTTTCCAAAATCTTCGCAGCTTCCTGCGCTATTTCACCCTTAAGTTTTTCTGATACGTATTTTCCGTCTAATAACTGCATTTTTTGAGATTTGAGATTTGAGATTTGAGATTTGAGACTGTTGCCTCAACTCAAATTCAACTCCGGTTTTATATTCTAATGCAGATTTGAGTCTCACATCTCAAATCTAGCATCTCACATCTAAATTAATCAAGTTTCAAAACCGCCATAAACGCCGATTGCGGTATTTCCACGTTACCTACCTGGCGCATGCGTTTTTTGCCTTTTTTCTGCTTTTCGAGCAGTTTACGCTTACGGGAGATATCACCACCATAACATTTGGCGGTTACGTCTTTACGCAAAGCCTTCACTGTCTCACGAGCGATGATCTTTGCGCCAATTGAGGCTTGTATAATGATCTCGAACTGCTGACGTGGCAACAGCTCTTTCAGCTTTTCGCATATCTTTTTGCCGAAATCGTAGGCATTGCTGCGGTGGATCAATGACGATAAGGCATCCACAGGCTCGCTATTGAGGCGAATATCCAAGCGTACCAGATCCGACTGGCGGTAACCGATTTGATGGTAGTCGAAAGAGGCGTAGCCTTTAGAAATCGTTTTCAATTTATCATAGAAATCGAATACGATCTCGCCCATTGGCATCTCAAAAGTCAATTCGACGCGATCGGATGTCAGATACGATTGATGTGTAATAACTCCGCGTTTCTGGATACAAAGCGACATAACCGGGCCCACAAATTCGGCTTTGGTAATGACGCTAGCTTTGATGTATGGTTCTTCTACAAAATCAATTTTGCTTGGGTCGGGGAGGTCAGAAGGGTTATTCACCTGCAATTCTTCGCCCTTAGTTGTGAACGCCTTGTATGATACGTTGGGAACAGTGGTGATCACCGTCATATCAAATTCCCGCTCCAGGCGTTCCTGGATGATCTCCATGTGCAACATGCCCAGGAATCCGCAACGGAAACCAAAACCCAGCGCTGCTGATGATTCAGGTTCAAATACCAGTGATGCGTCGTTCAACTGAAGCTTGGCCATCGATTCACGCAATTCCTCGTAGTCCTCAGTATCAACAGGATAAATGCCGGCAAATACCATTGGCTTCACTTCCTCAAAACCCTGGATACTTTCGAGGCAAGGCCTATCTACATGAGTGATAGTATCCCCAACCTTTACCTCACGTGCTTCTTTGATACCTGAGATGATATAGCCCACGTCGCCGGTTTTAATCACATCCTTGGCGAGCTGGTTTAGTTTCAAAGTACCAACTTCATCAGCTATATATTGCTTTTCGGTAGCAACGAACTTTACTTTATCGCCTTTACGTATTTCACCGTTAACAATTTTGTAATAAGCTATGATACCACGGAAAGAATTGAAGACCGAATCAAAAATCAGCGCCTGGAGCGGTGCCTGTGGGTCACCGACAGGGGCAGGAACGCGTTCAACAATTGCACGCAATATGTCATGCACGCCCAAACCCGTTTTGCCTGAAGCTGCCAGTATTTCTTCGCGTTTGCAGCCTATCAGGTCAACAATTTGATCTTTCACTTCTTCGGGCATAGCCCCGGGAAGGTCCATTTTGTTGAGAACCGGGATAATCTCGAGGTCGTTTTCTAACGCCAGATACAGGTTAGAAATAGTTTGTGCCTGGATACCCTGTGATGCATCTACAATCAGCAAAGCGCCCTCACAGGCAGCAATAGACCGAGAAACTTCGTAAGAGAAATCCACGTGCCCGGGTGTATCAATCAGGTTAAGCACATACTTCTTACCATCAAGTACATAATCCATTTGTATGGCGTGGCTTTTGATGGTTATACCGCGTTCGCGTTCAAGATCCATGTCGTCAAGCAATTGGGCCTGCGCCTCACGTTGGGTAATGGTATTGGTATATTCAAGCAAACGATCGGCCAGGGTACTTTTACCATGGTCGATGTGGGCTATGATACAGAAATTACGTATGTGCTCCATTTTGAAAGCGCAAAAATAGCGTTTTGCACGGAGATTTTGGCGAGTGAAAATCAATTCGCTATTTTACCCCAACAGATGACTAATCAATTGTTTAGCTATATCGGGCAGCAACACGGGTTCTCTATCAAAAATTTCAGCCCAGTTGGCGGTGGAAGCATCAATCGCGTGTATTGCTTATATAGTGACTCCCAAAAGTATTTGATCAAGATCAATGATCGCAACGCTTTTCCCGGAATGTTCGCCGCAGAGGCTGAAGGGTTGAACACCATTCGAAGGACACGAACGATAGCCGTTCCCGAAGTAGTATTGCAAGGTGATTTCGAAGACGAAAGTTTCCTGATGCTGGAATGGATAGAGAATAAGCGACCAACCGCCAAAGGTTCCGAACTATTGGGCGAACAGCTGGCAAATATGCACCAGAGCACTGCCGGCTTATTTGGTTCAATGGCTGATAATTACATGGGCTCATTATGTCAATCTAATCGATCACACCCAACTTGGAGTGCCTTTTTTGTTAAAGAACGACTTAAACCTATGATTAATATAGCTATATCTAACAATCTGACAAACAATAATGATATAGATAATTTCAATCAATTGTATGAGCGCCTGCCCAATTTATTCGAAGAGGAGAGCCCGTCATTAATTCACGGCGATCTTTGGAGTGGCAACTACCTGGTATCGGCGGATGATAGGCCTTATTTAATCGACCCAGCAATAGCTTATGGACACCGGGAGTTCGATATTGCTATGACTACCTTATTCGGTGGTTTTTCTAGCGAGTTTTATGAAGCTTATCAATATCACTTCCCTTTGCAGAACGGCTGGCAGCATCGAATTGATCTGTGGAACCTTTACCCTTTATTGGTACACCTTAATTTGTTTGGATTGAGTTATTTGGGGCAGGTGAGGGATTGTTTGAAACAATATTTATAAAAAATAAGACCCGGATGCAATCTGTCCGGGTCTTATATGAATTTATATCTTATTCCCCACGCTTCAGCCCGTACTTCTCAATCTTGCTGTACAGGTGACTGCGTTGTATGTCGATATCATCGGCTGTCTTAGAAACATTCCAGTTATTCTTTTCCAGCTTGAATTTGATGTACTCCCGTTCTGCGAAGTCCTTGTACTCCTGGAAATTGGCAAATTGGTCAAAATCGGTTTGAGGTGCAGCAGAGGAACCATTAACAGCAGCCATCGGTCCGGTCGGGTTGGCAAATGAACGCACGTCATTTTCGGTGATCATCTTATCGCTCAGGATAATGAGGCGCTCCACCATATTGCGCAACTCTCGGATGTTACCGGTCCAGGGGAGAGCTTTCAGCGCATCCAGAGCGCCATCTGATATCCTTTTAACCGGCATACCGTATTCACTGCATATTTCTTCGAGGAAACTGCGGGTAAGTAACGGAATATCGTCTTTACGCTCAACCAGCGGCGGCACGTGGATCAGGATCACACTCAACCGATGATAAAGGTCCATCCGGAAGTTGCCGGCCTCGATCTCTTTCAAAAGATCTTTGTTCGTGGCGGCAACTACACGCACGTCTACCTGGATTTCCTTTTCTCCACCAACCCGGGTAATTCGGTTTTCCTGCAAAGCACGCAATACTTTGGCTTGCGCTGAATGGCTCATATCCCCAATCTCATCAAGAAAAAGTGTGCCACCATCTGCCGACTCGAATTTACCAATACGCTGTTTAACCGCCGATGTAAACGAGCCCTTTTCATGGCCAAAAAGCTCGCTTTCTATCAATTCGGAAGGTATAGCCGCACAGTTAACCTCTATCAGTGGTGCATGTGAGCGGTTTGATTTTTCGTGAAGCCAGCGAGCAACCAACTC
>JAICXZ010000262.1 GCA_025934475.1 Mucilaginibacter sp.
AACAAGGGTGAAGTTATTTTCAGGGAGGGTACTGTTCCTTCGGGGATATTTCTTGTTCGCAGCGGTAAGGTAAAAAAGTATAAATCGGATAGGGAAGGCCGTGAGCAGATCATTTATGTTGCCGGCGAAGGTGAGCTGATAGGCTATCATGCTGTGCTGTCCGAGGAGCGTTATCCCGACTCAGCGGCAGCATTGGAAAAGAGCCTGCTCAGTTTTATTCCTAAGGAGGATTTTTTAGAAGTTTTGCAACGATCACCCTTTTTTACCCAACGACTGCTGAAGGCCCTGAGCCACGAGTTTACCGTATTTGCCAACAGTCTTTCGGTTTTTGCGCAGCGCACCGCACACGAACGCCTGGCCATTACGCTCATCGTTTTGCGCGAGAAATTTAAAGACGAGCATGGCTCCGCGGAACCTGTACTTAATATCTCACGCAGCGACCTGGCCAACATGGCGGGCCTCGCTACCGATAATGTGATCAGGCTGCTCAAAGATTTTAAAAGCGAAGGTATCCTGGAAACAGACGGGCGCCGGATCAGAGTAAAGGATATCAAATCACTGGTCAGGAGATCAAACTACAGATAGATAGATTTGACACCTTTTCAAAAGTTGTCAAATCTTAATCAAACTCATTAAAAGCCGGCTGATTCACACGGTAATTTAACGCCCCTGTCGTTCCAACAGTCATATCAATGGTAACGCCCGTGATGGTGGCTGCCATATCCGATACCAGGAAGAGGGCCGCATTAGTAATGTCCTCCATCATCGCCAGCCTTTTGAGCATGGTATCACCTTCCAGGTTCGACAACACCGTTTTCATGATATCCGGCCTACTCTCTATCGCATCCTTAAATACTTTCGAATCAGGCGAACCGCCTGAACGAATATTGACCGACCTGATACCGTACACCCCAAACTCAGCAGCCAAATTGCGGGACAAACTTTCTATAGCCGCACAGGTGGGAGCGAAGCCGCCGGTATACGGATAGCCAATACCACCCGGCGTTGCTGTAAGATTCAGGATAACTCCCGATTTCTGCTCCTTCATCACCTTCACCGCAGCCACAGCTGTAATAAACCGGCTTTGTATAGCCATGTTAATCGGCGTTACAAAATCCTTAACCGATATATCGGTAAGCGGTACACCCTGCACCACACCGTTCCATGCTGCATTGAACGAAATGTCGGCCGTTCCAGCTTTTTGAACAACGGAGGCGATATGATCATTAACCGCTTTTTCATTCAGCGCATCTACTTCGGCAGCCTCGGCGTAGCCGCCCGAGGCAATAATTTCGTCAGCAACTTTTTGAACTTTATCAACATGAATTCCGGATAAAAACACTTTGGCTCCAGCCTTGGCAAATACTCTTGCCATAGCGCCCGCTAAAGAGCCGCCTGCGCCGTAGATAACGGCATTTTTGTTTTGGAGTGAGATCATAATATAAATATAGTGATGATGGGAATTATTATTGCATACACTATGTGTTCATACCCGCGCGCCTGCCACCCCCTATTTTTTCATAAACAACTGATAAACAAGACATCCAAAAATCAAAAATCGCAAAATCGATGCAAAACCCCCTCTTTTCGTGAACATTGTTGAAAGGCCTTCCAGTGCCGGAGCTACGCCATTTGACATAATAGAGCCATCGGCTCGAGCCATCTTGTAACGCCTGACTTTAGTCCGGCGGAAACAATGCAAAGATTTTCCCTTTGATTTTCAATAATATACGGATATTTTCGTGCGAAATATGCCAGGAAGCCCGGAAAGTGAGCAGGGTAGGGCGCATTGAGATAAGTCTTGAGTCCCGAGTCTTAAGCTTAAAGTCAAAACCGGACTCACGACTTTCGACTCAAAACGTTTACCTGTCTCACCCGAAAATGGGAGACAAGCCGAAACAGCGGGACAGTAAAAAAGGGTGTCACACTGAGTCCCGTCGAAGTATGTGTGTAGGCCTTTGCCCACCAATGCTTCGAGGACATACCCATGACAAGTTTATACCTAAGCGCGTGGGGTGTCCACGTTGAGGCTCTCGAAACGTGCCGGAAAGGCCTCTGCGCACCATACTTCGAGAACCTCAGTATGACACCTTTTTTTGTTATTTCACCTTCACAGGCCCCCGTATTTTACAACTCAGCATCACCGCGCTCTTTAGATTCTTACAGCTTTTGCAATCATGGCCATCCTTAAATCTTACGAATCATGGTTCAGACAAAAAAAAATGCCGGTACATTCTCAGGCGTACCGGCTTCTCAATCTCAATGTTTGCCGTATACCTTACGGCGAGGGCGATGTAGCGATAAGATGGCAGTTTAAATAAAGCCGCCAATCTTATCGTTTTTCATTTTACTTCACATCCCAGAATATTTTGGTTGTCCGGGTATCCTTGGCTTTAACAGTTGAATAATTGCTGTTATAAGCTGTCTCGACACTTGGATAAATAAGTCTGGTAGGAGGTGTGGTGTAACCACTTAGGGTTTGTGTAACAAATGTCAGTTGTGGGAACTTGGTTCTCCGGTATTCCGACCATGCTTCATCAGATTGCAAAATGCCGAAATGCACCCATTTCTGCACCCATATCAATGCTAGCTTTTGATCAGTTGAACCAGTGTAAGCTACGTTTGAATTGTTCAGGAAAGCTGTGATGGTTGCAGCATCCGGCTGCGCAACTGTGCCGCCACCCAGACCGTTCAAATAATAGTAGAATGATACCGATTGTTGCAATGCAGTATTATAAGCAGTTTGCGCGTCTGTTGTGCTTCCCCAGCGTTCAAAGGCTTCGGCTTTTAACAAATTCACCTCAGGCGCAGTAATTACGATGCCCGGAAGTTTTAGATTGTTTAAGAAAGTAGCCGAGTCAATAACAGAATAGCTGGTGTAATCGTTGGCCTGTTGCTCAGCCGTGAAAGTTATAGGCATAGCCTGGTAAGTAGCATTCGGAACAAATACATTGTTTACAGTTTTTCCATATTTATCAAATACAACAGGTATGCGCGGGTCGTTGGCCGGCAACATAGCTTTATTAAGCATATAGTCGGGAGCAAAATAGCTGTCGCTTTCTGTAAAGGCATTTAACGGCGAGTTAGCATAATTGGTAAGCGGCTGCAACAGTACATCCGAAGAGGCCGGGCTATAGCTGCCCGAGTTACCACCATCTATCAGTGGGTAGGAAGACGGGTTTGCCAGCATAGCGTTTACAGCAGTTTTTGCAGTAGCCTCGTCTACAAACGACATGCGCATCAATAAACGAAGACGAATTGAGTTGGCATATCTCCTCCACATATCCATGCTGCCTTTTAACATGATATCTTGTTTTTGGAAACTGGCCGTAGTTGTTGCTGTGCCAAAATAAGTGGCAGCTTCATCAAGACCGCTGATAAAAGTAGTATAAAGCGTTTTGGCATCATCAAATGGCGCGTTCTTTATCAAACTGGTTGATTCAAGGCTACCTGCCTGGCTGAATGGTATATCGCCCCATGCGTCAACCATTTTAGATGCCTGGTCATATAACACCACTTTCGCAGCTTCCATGAACACTTTTTGACTAGCCTGATCGGCTGCAGAAAGTCCGGCATAGGTTTTTTCCATAGAACGGTATAAAGCCATTGGACCACTTCCGTTTCCGCTGGCGTAGTAAAAATCGGTCCAGTAGTTGCCGCTGTAACCGTCGCTTTGCTGATAAGCACCTGCTGAATTATCAAAAGATGCAGTTTGCGAATAAATTCCAATCTGGGTCAGCAAATAAGTACGCAAATTCCAGTATGACGGCCTTACCCGGTCGTTGTTGAGCATTGCCGTAAAGAAGTTCGGAACACTTGGCTTTGTGGAAAGCTCCGGGTTATTATATTCATCGGCCAGCTTCTTTTTGCATGAGCTGAACGCTACACCAAGCGCCAGCAAAAAGCTGATATTTATAAGTATTTTTTTCATTATCTTACTATTTAATGTTTTATATAATTAGAAGCTGGCGTTTAATGATAAACCAAATGTGCGCGTAGCCGGCATTGAACCATTATCAACTCCCTGGTTGTACCACTTGCTTCCCAGCATAGTTTCCGGATCCAGGTTTTTCAACGTTCTGTAGAAGTACAGCAGGTTTCTGCCAAATGCTGAAATACGCAGGTTGGAAATGTGCAGGCTTTGGGTTAGGTTATTTGGCAATCTATAACCCAAAGTAACCTCACGAAGCTTAACATAGCTGTTATTGAAAATAGCGCCATCCTGGTTATCGGCCTGGTTACCCCATTGGAAAGTGTTGAAGTAATAAGTAGCAGCCTGAATCATCGTAGTATTTGGTGCACCGCTTGATGTTACCCCAGGTAATATCATACCGTCATGGTATATTGTTTCTCCATTCGGGCCTGCTGTTGCGTTAGCCGCTGTTTGTACATAAGTACCCGAATTATTGATGTAATAAGGCAAACCGCCATGCGCAGCATCACGATATTTCAAAGTGCTCTGGTACATACCTGCGCCAATAGCATATTTCTGCGGTGTCGATATTAACTGACCACCCAGGCGGTAATCAACAAGTACGTCTAAAGAGAAGTTCTTGTAGTTAAATGTATTCGCGAAGCCACCGGTTACTTTTGGCAATATATTACCGGCTTTAACATACCTGCTATTGTCGTATATGTATAAACCAGTGTTGTCAACTTCCTTGTTGCCTTTTGCATCGGTAGCGATTGGGTTTACATAAATATTACCCAAATCTTCGCCTGGTTTTGCCGAAATGTAGATGGCGTTTTGTTCAGCAGTGTAGAAAATTAACTGAGGAACGTTTGTCGGCAGGCTATAAAGTTTTGAACGGTTAAATGCAAGATTTAAACGCGAAGTCCATTTAAAATCGCTGCTTACAACCGGTGTGCCGTTTAACGCAATTTCCCAGCCGTGGCTGCCTATTTCGCCGCCATTAACCAACTGACTGCCGCCACCGTTGCTAGGCGCCACTTGTAACTGAATGATCTGGTCCTTTACCTTATTGGTATAATAAGTTACATCGATACCAAGTCTGTCGTTGAAAAACCGGGTTTCCAGACCGATTTCCTTTTCATATTTCATCTCCGGCTTCAGGTCCGAATTTCCATAGCTACCAGGTATGCTTAACGACGTTACCGGGCCATTAACCGACTGCAACGTAGTTTGTGCATACAGAATATTCGACTGGTAAATTGGCGCCGCGTTACCAACCACACCGTAAGATGCTCTTAATTTACCATAGCTTAAGAATGATGGCATCGAATCTTTAAATGCATCGGTGAAAACGAAACCGCCATTAACAGAAGGATAGAAGTATGAATTGTTTTGCGGAGGCAGGGTGGAAGCCGCTTCCTGGCGCATAGTTCCTTCTAAAAACAGGTAATTTTTATAAGCAAAATTTAAGATACCAAAGTAGCCGTATTTTGTAAGCGACTGCCTGGTTGCAGAAGTTGATAATACACCGTAGGAGTTATTCAGCGAAAAGAAGTTTTCAGTAACCAAACCATTAACGGTGCTTGATGACTGGTCTC
>JAICXZ010000512.1 GCA_025934475.1 Mucilaginibacter sp.
AAGTTTATTTTTACAGGTGATATCTACCAGATAGATACTCCTTACCTGGATGCTGAAAGTAACGGACTCTCGTATTTGATCGATAAAGCGAAAGGGCATCCGCTGTATGCGCACATTACCCTGCAAAAAGGGGAGAGGAGTGAGTTGGCTAATTTGGCGACGGAGTTGTTATAACGAGGATACTTTAATAAAAACCAACCTAAACCATGAAAAAAATTATCACGAGTGTGTTTCTTACGTTTTACGGCAGTTTTTTGTATGCGCAGAAACCCGGGCAAGGATTAAGTGCTTACAGCTTAAAAGGCAAAGTAAAAGAAGTTACGGAATATTTTTACCGGGGCAAACCAGGTGAAGCAGACACATTACATCCCACTAACACGCACGTGATTCAACTTAATGAAGACGGAAACGTTACGGCCGAATTGCAATACACCTCAGTTGGCGCACTAAAAGAAAAAGCGATCTATGATTATTCCATTGAGCATATGATGGTAGTAAATTATTTTAATGCTAAAGGAGATGTTACAAGTCAGTCGGTATATAAATTTGATAATGATGGCAGGGAGATCGAAGTTATCACCCGCAGTGCATCAGGGTATAGAACCAGGGCTTTATTTAAACACTATCACGATGGTAAAATAAAGGAGCAGGATGGATACACTAAAGATGATGTGCCCAATGGGAAAATTTTAACGAGCTACAATGAGAATGGAAAGCTAGCCGAACAAGATTTTGTCAATAGTGATGGACAGCTTGGAGTAAAACATACTATTTTATATGATACATTAAAAAATGAAGTTATCGAAAATAGTCTGACGATAAAAACTGGTGTCACAGTACGCCAGGTTCGGGTTGATTCGGCTCCTGACAAAAATAATAACTGGCAGATAAGGGCAATAGATATCACAGAACATTCGCCGGTTAATAACGATGACCGGTCGATCTCAACAACAATCAGAAGGAAATTGGTGTATTATTAATTAATCCAATATCCTATCCGTCACCCGCTCAATATCATTACTGATCTTATTCACAAAGCCCAGCTGTTCCTTGAGCAGAGCTTCATCAGCGCTAAGCACTGGCTTTTCGGGCACGGGTGGCGTCTTTTCACAAGTGAAAGTGACAGGTTTGCTGCCAAGCTTACTCGCATTTTCATTTAACGTATTAATGCTTTTGCGAATAAGGCGGATATTCTCCGGCTGTGTTTTATGCAGGTTCTTTTGCGTAATTCCTGAAGACAGATTGGCCAGGTAGGAGGAAAGGATGTGATTGAGCACTACGAATTTGTGTATCTCTTTAATGTTTTTCTGTTTGCTTTTAGGCTCCGACGTCATCCGTTCGAACATGGCCGATAAGTTGGCCGATTTGACGTAAATATCTTTGCGCGCCAGCTTGTAGTCGGTAAGGCTGACTGTCCGGCCGGTAATGGTCTCGGCAATTTTGGCCAGGTAGTTGGCGTTGGCGTGGATCACGTTGCCCAGGTATTCATTAACATCTTCAAATTCCCATCGTGGCAGCACGACATAGATAGATATAAATGCAATAGCCGAGCCTATTGCAGTGTCAATGATTCTTTCCTGAACCAAACTCATTTGCGTAACGCCAAGAAATTTAAACAACAGGAATACATAAGGTGTCGTGAATATTACAGCTACAACATAGTTAAGCCTTGTGAAGCTGTAGGTTCCTATCATCAGGACGATAAAAAGTATGAATTCAGCATCCTTGTTTGGGATATATTTTAAAATCGCAATACCAATGATACCCCCAATCACGGTACCGATAAGACGTTCAAAGTTGCGCTGTTTGGATAAGCTGAAACCAGGTTTAAGAATAACAATAATAGTGAGCAGCACCCAGTAACTGTGATGGCCGGGTACAAACAGCCGCGCTATAATAAAACCCACCAAACAGGAAAGCGAAACGCGTATTGCGTGCCTGAACGATGCTGATGAAAAAGTAAGGTTGTCAAGATATTCCCGTGGCGAATAATCCTGCCTGGGTAAAAATTTTGAAAACTCCACATCTTCAGGTTTTTTGATCAAATCTTTCGATGAGCGCGAATTGTAATAGATGAAGATATTATGGATGGTTTGATTGAGATCGCGCAGGTTGATCAAAATCTTTTTCAGAACAATATTCCCACCACCTGCTCCTGCAAGCGTGTCGATGCGGCTTTTGAGACGTTCCAGTTCGGCATCAAAATCATGCGAACGTACGTGCCGCCTGTTGGCCAAAATACCGTAGCCGATATTTTCGAGTTCGTGGGCCATTTGATCGAGAACCCGGCCTATTTCGTCCAGGATGCCCGAATCGCCAAACCGGTTCCGGATCTCGTCATAATCATAGTGGGTCGCCATGATCTGTTCGAACAAATCGACCAGGTCGATAAAGGTGAGCACTAAGACCCGGCTGGCATTGGTAGATTCCTTAACCATTACCCGGCTGCGAAAAAGCAGCTCGCGTACCAGGTCCTGGTGCTGGCTAACTTGTATTTGCTGCGAAACCAGTTTGCGGTAATTTTCGTCAATATCTGTTTCTGAACGATAGAAATCAGCCTTAATGCGCAGGAATTTTACCACGTCCATGATGCTTTCACCCAAGGCCTGCTGCGCCGCGCGATAGGGTCTTATGCTGAAAAAAAGTACGCTGAAAACCAGGTACCAGGCTCCGCCGGCGGCTATTGTAAGGCTGTATCCAACAATTTGCGATAGGGGTAGCACGTTTTCAATCATAAATACCATGGTCAAAAGAGCCCCGGTACCGATGGCTGCGGCCCTGGTGCCATAAACAGCAAGCATCGAAAACAGGAATGAGATGATGACAATGGCAGTGCCAAGTGCGTATGGATTATGCCGCGCAAATCCCGTCGCAACAGCAACAATAAAAATGCAAAACACGGTGGCCATCATGGCGTTCCGTTTATAAACTATGGGCCCGGGTGTATCTACTACCGAAACGCATAAAGCGCCAAGTGAAAGTGTAACGCCAAGACTGAACAGATTGACGTAATAGAGCACCAGGGCAGGGAGTAATATGCCGGCGCAGGTTCTTAATCCATCAGAAAAATACTGACTGTAAAAAAAGCCCCTTATTTCTCTCGATTGGATATTCATAAAATAAACAGGTATTTGTGTGTGCAAATTTACAAAAATTAAATATTACGGGGTTGTTTTGGTAATTATTGCATTATTATGGATTTAATATTATTAAATAGTCATAATTACCTCAGTTTTTTAATAAAAATGATTAAATTCACCCCGATATTTTAACACCAATATAATAACCATCTTAATCCTATGTCCTCAACGCTCAAGCTCAGCAACAAGGAAGCCGTTTTCAACCAGGAAGTGGTGACCCGTTTCGAGTTGTATAACAGCCTTTTCCAGACCCTGCCATTTTACCAGGTGAAGGATACCGGCATATTGCTGCCCTTTTTTAGTTCGCATTGCGAAAAGGGCGCTATGCAACAGTTGTCGCCGACTGAGATCATTGAGTCGTTCTTTGAAAAATATGTTCCGGGTATCGATCATCGCGAACAGATCAATCGCCTGTTCCGCTTTATCCAGTATATCGAGCGACAGGTGGTGTTATTCGACGCTATCGAAGACTCATCATTTAATAAAATCGGCAAGATGGATGATAGTGGGTCGCTGCAGAGCTTGCGGCAGCAGGCTTCAGTTAGTGACAAGTTTAGAGATGACGTAAGCAAGGAATTGGAGAATTTTTCCCTTCGGCTGGT
>JAICXZ010000021.1 GCA_025934475.1 Mucilaginibacter sp.
CTTCCTCATCCGTTAGCAAACTTCGGAAGATAAAATACCAAACTATGATCGCAGCAAGGCATGCAGCGGCTCGCAGAAAGTATTTGCGCCGGCTAATCTTTGTCACATCATCGCTTTTACACTTCGGGCACCGCAGGATCATTCTGTGTGAGGGTTTCATCAAAGGTAGCGTTCCGGATTAAACAGAGACGCTAAACTTTACAAAAACTTCATTCCGCTCACCCAACAAATCAATTGATCGTGTTCTTATATTTATAGCAAACGTTATCCTTATGATTACTTATTCACTACAAGGGCAAAATGCCCTCGTTACCGGCGCCGACAGCGGCATTGGCAAAGGCGTCGCCCTCGAACTGGCTAAAGCGGGCGCACGTGTCCTAATTAACCATGTTGACGCGCAGGAAATTGCTCAATTAACTGTGGACGAAATAGCCGCTGCCGGAGGCGAGGCATTTGAATTTCATGCCGATGTGAGTAATGAAGCCGAGGTGCAAGCGATGTATGCCGAAATGTTCAAGCGCTGGGGCACTATTGATATACTGGTAAACAATGCCGGCCTGCAACGTGACTCGCGCCTGGTGGATATGACGCTGGAGCAATGGCAAACTGTGATCAACATCAATCTCACAGGGCAGTTCCTTTGTGCCCGTGAAGCCGCCAGAGAATTTATTCGCAGGGGAGTAGTTGAAAAAAGGAGCAAGGCTGCAGGTAAGATCATTTGCATGAGCAGTGTGCACGAGGTAATTCCCTGGGGCGGTCACGTCAACTATGCCACAAGTAAGGGTGGCGTAATGATGATGATGAAAAGCATGGCTCAGGAACTGGCGCCTCATAAGATCAGAGTGGTGAGCATTGGGCCGGGCGCAATTCAAACACCTATCAATCACGGTGCATGGGGTACTCCCGAATCATTAAATAAGTTGTTAACGCTAATACCTTATAATAGGATCGGTCAGCCCGAGGATATAGGCAGACTTGCGGCGTGGCTAGCATCAGATGAGGCTGATTACATTACCGGCACCACCATTTTTATGGATGGAGGTATGACGCTTTATCCCGGATTTGCGGATAATGGATGATAGGCCTGGTTGTGTATCGTTGCCGTTCGTGAGGACACAAACGGGGGTGGGGAAAACAGGTTTTAAACCTTAAAATGGTAATATTTCTTCTCTTTTTTCATCGATAGATAAGCACTTTTATATTACTTTTGTCAGGAACAAAAGGCCATTTGTCATCAAATTGCAAGGAAATTGTTAAGAAAAGTACTTATTGTTAAATTTACACTAAGTACTTACCATCAGCATTGATAAATTGTCAAAAACACGTTTATTATTTGCCAATTTTTTAGGATAATGCGAAAAACGCTCCTAGATTTATCAAAATATTATAAAAGTGTTCTTAAATTTTAGAAATACGCAATCGTGAAGTATTTTTGTTGCGGATTTAAAATTTAAGACAATGAAAAAATTATTCATAACCGCAGCAATCGCTACCTTGTTTAGCGCTAGTGTTTTTGCCGATGGCACCAACAAAAAAGCTCATACTGTAACCGTATCTTATACAGTAGTTAACAAATTTACAGCCGACTTCCCGAATGCAAAAGACATCACCTGGAACGTAAGCAACAACTACCAAAGAGCAGATTTCGTTCTGGAAGGTGTTGAAACTTCAGCTTTCTACAACATGCAAGGCGAATTTGTAGCAATTACCGAAGATGTAACTGCTAAGGCTGTTCCTGCATCTACTTTGAAAGAGATCAGCGAGAAATTCAATGGCTATGCTGTTGATCACGTGATCGTTCTGCAAAACAACACTGAACTGAACCCTGATGCTGAGGAAACAGTTTATTTCGCTGATCTGAAGAAAGGCGAAAAAGAAGTATTAGTGCGCATTACTTCTGATGCTCACATCGAACTTTACAAAGAAGTAAAGTAATTTTTTCTAACTGAGTTAACTAAGCCATCCTGCGTTGCGGGGTGGCTTTTTTTTTGTCCTTACCTTATCCCTCAGATCGTGACTGCGCAAATCAGGAGCAACAGTATTTAAGAAAGCTTGCATGTTGTTTTCCGTTTTAACATTTCCTGCACAAAACGTCATTTTTGAGCCAAAATCAAAACAATTACACCGTTCGGGCATTTATTAGGGTAAACTATAATTATGGCTAAAACCATTATCGTATCTAATAGGCTGCCGGTAAAAATCACTGAAAAGGACGGGGAATATCAAATGATACCCAGTGAGGGAGGACTTGCAACCGGTTTAGGTTCGATATATAAGCAGGGTGATAATGTGTGGATTGGCTGGCCGGGACATGAGGTCACCAATAAGAAAGATCGTGAAAAGATAACTGATCAACTGAAAGAGCAGAGCCTGATCCCCGTTTTTCTGACCCAGGAGGAAATTACCCAATATTACGAAGGCTTTTCTAATAACGTCCTATGGCCGGTATTCCACTATTATGCTTCTACCTATGCCAATTACGAGCAATCCAACTGGGACTATTACCAGCGGGTAAATGCGATATTTAAAGATGTGGTACTGAAGGTTGCCGAACCGGGCGACACCATTTGGGTACATGATTATCAGCTTTTGTTACTGCCAACATTGATCCGAAAGGAGCAACCCGAGCTTTCCATTGGTTTTTTCCTGCACATACCGTTTCCATCATATGAAATGTTCAGGCTGATACCCTGGCGTGCTGAATTGATGGAGGGTATTTTGGGCTCAGATATGATCGGTTTTCATACCTATGATGATGTGCGCCACTTTATCAATGCCGCAACACGTATTCTGCCGGTAAATTCATCGGCCAATATCCTAACCAAAGATGACCGCACAATCGTAGCCGAGGCTTTCCCTATTGGTATCGACGATAAAAAATATGCTTCGCTGCCTGATGAGCCCGAAGTGAAAAAGAACATCAAATTAATCAGGGACACATTTGGCAACACCAAACTGGTGCTTTGCGTCGACAGGCTCGATTATAGCAAGGGTATCTTACAACGCCTGCAGGCCATTGAATATATGCTGGAGCATTACCCTGAGACCAAAGAAAAAATAACATTTTACATGATCGTGGTGCCATCGCGTGATACTGTGCCGCAGTATGCCCACCTGCGCGATGAGATCGATAAACGCGTAGGGGGCATCAACTCCAATTACCGCACCATGGAGTGGACGCCGATTCATTATTTCTATCGTTCGTTCCCAATTGAAATGCTTTCTGCACTTTACTCAACCTCATCTGTTTGCCTGGTAACACCCATGCGTGACGGTATGAACCTGGTAAGCAAGGAGTATGTTGCAAGCCGCGTATACAACGATGGTGTATTGATACTCAGCGAGATGGCTGGCGCATCTAAAGAATTAATTGATGCACTGATAGTTAACCCGAACAATACCGAAGAAGTTGCCAAGACCATTATACGCGGAGTTTACATGCCGCTGGAAGAGCAGCGGACGCGCATGAAACAGATGCGCCAGATAGTTGCCAAATTCAATATTTCGCACTGGGTTAAAATATTTATGGATAAGCTGAATGAGGTGAAACAATTGCAGCGCTCAATGCAAACGAGGTATGTAAGCGCAAATACCGAGCAGTCCATCATTAATCGTTATATCAAGACCCGTAAGCGCATCATCTTCCTGGACTATGACGGCACTTTAGTGGATTTTAAAAGCAATATCGAACAGGCTAGTCCGGATAATGATCTGCATACGATACTGCGCCATTTATGCGAAGATCCATCCAACCACGTAGTATTGATCAGTGGCCGCAAGCATGAAAACCTGGACACCTGGTTTGATGAATATGACATCGACCTGGTGGCTGAACATGGCGCGTGGTTTAAAAAACAAGGTACCAAATGGCACCGGCTGCCCGGGCTTTCATCGCAATGGAAATTGGAGTTGCTGCCTATATTGGAAACTTATGTCGACCGTACACCCGGCTCGTTTATCGAGGATAAAAGCTATTCGCTGGTTTGGCACTACCGCAAAGCGCAAAAGGGCCTGGGTGAGCTCAGAGCGGGCGAGCTGATGAATAATCTTAAGTATGCTGCTATTGACAAAGGCTTGCAGTTGTTACCCGGAAACAAGGTAGTTGAGATCAAAAATGTGGAGATCAACAAAGGCAAAGCTGCTTTGACCATTGTCGACAACGAAAACTATGATTTTATTCTTGCACTGGGCGACGACTATACGGACGAGGATGTATTTAAAGCGCTTCCCGATAGCGCCATTACGATCAAGATCGGCAACAACGTATCTGCCGCCAAATTCTATATGCGCTCGCCGAATGAAGCCCGTAATTTACTGCGGCACTTGACGGAACAAAGCCATGTGGTTCATGCGGATAAGTAAAATGGTGAATGGTGATTAGTGAATGGTCAATAACGGTGCGATCAAAAATTGATTATTGACTACTCACCATTCACCAATTAACTAATCACAGAAAAATCGGTCTATCCAGCTTCATCGCGATCCGGTAAGCAGCATTCATCAGACCCACGTGGCTATATGCCTGCGGGAAATTGCCCCACTGGCTGCCGTCTGTTTCATCAACATCCTCGCTGAATAGTAACAGGTGATTGGAGAATTGCAGCAGGCTCTCGAATTCTTTAACCGCATCATCAACACGACCGACGGTGGCCAGTGCTTCCACATACCAGAAGGCACAGATGAGGAAAGTTGTTTTTGGCTTACCAAAATCGTCTTTATACAAATAGCGGTAGAATAGGCCTTTATTAGCTTTAAGCTCTTTTTCGAGCGCTACAAGGTGATCCTTCGCACGTTTTGAGGCAGGATCGAGATAGTTCATCATGATCAGTTGCAGCGTGCTGGCGTCGAGGTTTGAGTTTCCTGCTGAATTAGTATAAACCTTGCGTTTAGGATCATAACAGCTTTCGATATGTTTGGCGGCTTTTCTCTTTAACGACAAGGCTCGTTTTATCAGCGGTTTGTTTTCAATGGTCCGCGCCATTTTCTCCGCTGCCGAAGCGCCGGCCCATTGAAACAAATTACTGTAACAGTGGATATTGGCCATGTTGCGAAACTCCCAAATACCTGCATCTTTTTCGTCAATCGTCTTTTCTATCTTGTCCAATACAAAGCTAACCCAGCGGGCTGAATCCTTTCGTTCTGAAAAGATAAAACGGTGATCAGTATATAGAGGCAGGAGGGAGATCATCACCTGTCCATAAATATCATTCTGTATGTGCTCATATGCCTGGTTACCAATCCGTACAGGCTTATTGCCCATATAGCCATCCAGACCTGTTAGCACAGTTTCCGTCAACGTACTTTTCGCGGTAATGCTGTACAAAGGCTGGTATCTAAAATCTTCCGAAACGGAAATATCTGTGATATAGCCGAAGTATTTTTCCATTTCTTCGAAGTGACCGATGTGGTTCAGAGAAGTCAATACGTAATAGGTATCACGCAGCCAACAATAACGGTAGTCCCAGTTGCGGCCGCTTTCCGGTGATTCGGGCAAACTGGTTGTACTTGCTGCAATAATGGCCCCGGTGTCTTCAAACTGGTGTATTTTTAGCGCCAGCGCCGAACGGATCACATAAGGCTGATAAAAGCCTGCGATAGAGGAGTGTTTGATCCAGGTTTGCCAGTAACGCGTGGTTTCGTGCAAAAAATGGTCGGCGGTACTGACGAGCGGGGCCTCCAGGGGTTCGCCATAAGTCAATACTAGATACTTGCATTCATTTAACACAAAATATTGCTCATCAAACACATAGCTTACGGGAATATTGGTGGTCAGCCTCATATTTTCGGCGCCCCCTATGTATTGAATATGATTGCTGCCGCGATGTACATTGAGTTTAATATCTCCATAATCCGACATAGGCTCACATTTGATCTTGATGCGGGGGTATCCATCCAATGGCTCTATTTTCCTAACAAGCATCAGGGGTTTGTAATACCGCTGATAATTAAAGAAGCGGGGGGCAAAATCGGTGATTTTATACCTATGCCCACTCTTTTTAACAGTGATTTCGGTGACTAGTATATTGGTATTTTCCTGGTAGTACTGGTGTGAGTCGAAATCGCCTTCGGGCAGAATAGAGAACTCACCGCCCTTTTTCTTATCCAGCAACCCACCGAAAATAAAAGTACTATCGAATTTGGGCCAGCAAAGCCAGTCGACGTTGGTGTTCTTATTAATATGTGCCAGGAAGGCGCAATTGCCTATGATCCCGGTTTGATACGTATGACGTGCCATATTATAATTGGAATGTATCTGATAAGCTTTTAATTAGTTCCAACAACAATTAGTGCGGAATGTTTATGGAGGAATATGCAGATATCCGCATGTGTAAATGTGCAGGTGCATTATGTGGCTGCAAATTTTATCATTTGCACATCCGCACATTTGCATATCATTTTATAATTCTTTTGCAATAATCACTATAAATTATACCTATTTTGTAGATATTAGAATTTTACCATTGCTTATTTCGGCAATGGGCGTAACTTTATCTTATTAACATAATTTATAAACATCAAAAACTACGAACATCATGAGCTTAAGATTAGGCGATGTGGCCCCAAATTTCAAGGCCAAAACATCAGAAGGCGAAATCGATTTTTACGAGTATCTCGGCAACAACTGGGGAGTACTGTTTTCGCATCCGGCAGACTATACACCTGTTTGCACCACCGAGTTAGGCAGGACAGCCGCGCTAAAAGACGAGTTTGAAAAACGTAATGTAAAGGTTATTGCACTGAGTGTTGACTCGGTTGAGTCGCACAAAGGCTGGATCAACGATATCAATGAAACACAGAATGTAGAGGTAAATTTCCCTATAAGAGGGGATGAGAACCGCGAAATTGCGCTGGCTTATGATATGATTCATCCCAATGCATCATTAACCGCTACTGTGCGTTCGCTTTTTGTTATAGCACCCGATAAAACTATTAAACTGACCATTACATATCCTGCATCAACCGGCCGTAATTTCCAGGAAATATTGCGTGTTATTGATTCACTGCAACTTACAGCAAATTATAGCGTAGCTACTCCGGCCGACTGGAAAGAAGGGGAGGACGTCGTGATTACTCCGGCAATTAAAACAGAAGATATCCCGGCCAAATTTCCTAAAGGTCATAATATCATAAAGCCATATCTTCGAACTACACCACAACCCAATAAATAATTTAATTTTATTATTTCAATTATTTTATATATAATTGAGATAATTAGGGTTAATACATATTGCTTTCTGACATTTTATTGCAGTTTGGAATTGTCTGTTAATCTTGGGGCTAATTTTTTAATACTATTGACATATTATGAAAACTGGAAAAGTAAAATGGTTTAACACTCAAAAAGGCTACGGTTTCATCATTACCGATGAGGGCAAGGACCTGTTTGTGCACTTTAAAGATGTACAAGGCGGGGTAAATGCCATTAAAGATAACGACTCCGTAGAGTACGATGTGGAAGATGGCAGAAAAGGACCGCAAGCAGTAAAGGTGAAGAAGATATAAACCACTCTGAGCGAAGAAAAAAGCCCTTGCATAGTGTTGGGGCTTTTTTTATGCCGAAAATTTTTCCAATTTAGCCCAACCAATTATTACAATTTATGACTGAAATCGCAGCCATCAAATCAAATAGAAACATCTTCTTCCTCGTAATAGTAGCCTCATTGGGCTATTTTGTTGATATATATGACCTCTTGGTATTTTCCATTGTGCGGATGCCCAGTCTGCTTGAAATAGGCGTAAAAGCCGCCGACATAAAAAATGTGGGCATATCCATTCTCAACTGGCAAATGTTCGGGTTGCTTATCGGCGGCTTGCTTTGGGGGATAATGGGTGATAAACTTGGTCGCATTAAAGTTCTTTTTGGTTCGATCTTATTGTATTCAATAGCCAATTTCGTTAATGGCAGGGTGACAAGTGTTGACGAGTACATCATCGTTCGCTTCATTGCAGGTATAGGTTTGGCAGGAGAACTGGGCGCTGGTATAACTTTAGTTACCGAAACCATGAAGACTACCAAAAGAGGCTATGGCACTATGGTGGTTTCGGTTATCGGCCTGTTTGGGGCCGCTGCAGCAAACCTTGTGGCAAAAAACCTGGATTGGCACTGGGCATATTACGTAGGCGGGATATTGGGAATATTATTGTTGCTTTTGCGCTTAGGAACCTTCGAGTCTGGTTTATATAAAGAAGTTGAAAATCGCAATATATCAAGGGGAAATTTCCTGAAGTTGTTTACCAATTTTAAACGCTTTATCAAATACTTGTATTGTATCCTGGTTGGTTCGGCAAATTGGTTTGTAATCGGCATTTTGATCACCCTTTCACCCGAATTTGGTAAAGCGCTCGGAGCACCGGTGCCCTTAAATGCAGGTGACGGCGTATTTTACAGCTACATCGGTATAGCAATAGGTGGACTATTTGCGGGTTTATTGTCCCAAATTACCCGTTCGCGCCGGCTTACGGTAGTCGTATTCGTGCTTATCTCAGCATTAAGTGTCGTTGTTTATTTATCGGCTAAAGGCATAACTACAACGCAGTTTATGTGGTTAACGCTTTTCCTGGGCTTTGGGGTAGGCTATTGGCCTATTTTCGTAACCATACCAGCCGAGCAGTTCGGCACTAATATCCGGGCTACAGTAACAACTACAGTGCCTAATTTTATCAGGGCGTCGCTGATTCCCATCAGCGCTGCGTTCAAAGCCTTTTCCGCGAGCTATGACATGATTACCGCCGGGTATATCATGATGGCGATCTTAAGCGCGATAGCATTGTTCGCGGTAAGCCAGTTAAAGGAAAGTTTTCATAAGGACCTTGATTACGTTGAGCCTTTGTAGGTGTTGTTGACTAAGTTGATTGAGTTAAGCGGTTGATTGAATTTGAAACCGTCAATTGAATCTAACTTAATCAACTTAATCCTACTAAGTCAACCCAATCAACTAACTTCGCCCCATGATCACCAAAGAGCAGGTAGCGGCCGATTACCAAACCATACAGGATGAAATATGCCAGGCGCTGGAACAGTGCGACGGCAAGGGCAAATTTGAGAAAGAGGTCTGGGAGCGCGATGGAGGGGGCGGAGGTCGCACCCGGATACTGCAAAACGGTAATATCATTGAAAGGGGGGGCGTTAATTTCTCTGCCGTTTATGGCAAACTGCCTGAGGTAATGAAAAAGGCATTGAAGGTTGAGCAGGACGATTTTTTCGCTACAGGTGTTTCAATCGTTATTCACCCCAATCACCCTCTGGTGCCTATTATCCACATGAATATCCGGTATTTCGAGATGCCAGGTTCGGAAGTTAGGTGGTTCGGCGGCGGTATCGACCTGACACCACACTATATTTTTGATGAGGACGCGAAGTTCTTTCATAACTATCTAAAAACCACTTGCGACAGATTTCACCCCGATTTTTATCTCCGTTTTAAAACCTGGGCCGATGATTATTTCTTTATCAAGCATCGCAACGAAACTCGCGGTATCGGGGGTATTTTTTATGATAAGTTGACTACAGACGACAAGCTTAACTGGGAACAGGTATTTGAGTTTTCAAAAGCTGTAGGACGTTCTTTTGCACCGATCTACACAGAGCTGGTAAATCGAAACAGAAATAAGGAATTCACCGAAATGCAGCAGCAATGGCAGTACCAGCGCCGCAGCCGTTACGCTGAGTTTAACCTGGTTTATGATGCCGGAACTAAATTCGGACTCGAAACCAACGGGCGTATCGAATCGATACTGATGAGCCTGCCGCCGACCGCTAAATGGGTGTACAACTTTCAGGCGCAGCCTGGCAGCGAGGAGGAGAAAACATTATCTTTACTCAAAAAAGGAATTAACTGGGTTTGATGAAAAAAATTGCCTTTGCTTTACTGTTGATTGTTATTGCTTCGTCGTTTTCGCCCGTTCAAACGCTCAAGGGTACCTGGCGATATATTGGCGGTATATACAATGGCAAAAAGGAGGGACCTACCAAACAATATACCCTTCAACGGAAATACACGGATGCTACGTTTGATGCTTATGTTGTCGAAAAAGAGAATAAGTCCGAAAAATATCAATCCGGTTATTATACACTCAAAAACGATTCCTGCATCGAAACCGAGACGTTCAGTAGTCAGCCTTCAAAACTTACGAATGTACCGGTTCATTACCGGTATGTGGTTCGGCACGATTCGCTGATCCTGACGGGGAAATTGCCTACGGGAATGGTGGTTGAGGAATATTGGAAGAAGCAAAAATGAGGTCAGATAGTGTCCTCACAGACGACGGAAAAAGGAAATGTAGATAACAATGATCGTTGGATATGAAATATACCCACATGGCAATAAAAGCCATATGACTGGTAGTTGTGACAAATTGTTTCCGTATCTGGAAGATGTCCCTAGATGTGTTGTTTGCGGCTACCGAACTGACTACCGCTATACCAACCCAAGTTTTCTTCTAAAAAACAAAATTCGAGACCTGTCTTCTACTTATGATGGCATTTATATAGCCTCTTTAAAGTTTAAAGAGTTTTGTAGCCGCTATGGTTATAAAAACTTAGTTTTTAAGCCACTTCCGAAAACGCCTAATTTTTTCCAGTTTTACGTTGAAGGCAATGTTATTGAGTACAAATTCAATTTCAACGAGAACTTTTGCAGCGCCTGCGAAATGTATGAAAGTGTAATTGGCCCTACGATGAATCTCGATCATATCACTGAACCTCTGAAAGACGGATTTTATCAATCTGATCTTTGGTTCGCCAGTGGCAATGAAAAGTCGCCTGTTTTAATTGTCGCTCCTAAAACGTTTCAAAATCTAAAGACAGAAAAGTTCAAGGATTTATGCGAGAAACAGATTGAAAAGTAAATGCTGGGCACGAAACATAGAAATGGTCTGCATAGTTGCCTGTGACGACACATGACAGAATAAAGGATAACATATGAATAAGGATCGCTTAATTCAATTTATTCAAAACGTCTTCCCGGTAAGTACCAGCAAAGCCGAACAAATAGCGGAAAATTATAAAGCAAAAGAAGTCGCCAGAAACGATTTTATACTAAAGGCAGGTTCGGTTTGCAGCGCGTCCTATTTTATCGAGGAAGGGCTCGTTCGGGCCTATACTTTTGATCTTGAGGGTAACGATGTCACCACGGCATTCTATCCCGAGAATACCTACGCTACTGATATGTTTTCGTTCTTCAAACAGGTTCCATCCGGGGAATACATGCAAGCTTTAACCGATTGCAAAACCTGGCGGCTCACTTACGAAGACATGCAGGATAGTTTCCATAATATTCCTGAGTTTCGTGAATTTGGCCGTTCGAATATCATCGACAACTACGGTTTATTAAAACGACGCATGTTATCATCTCTCCACGAAACCGCCGAAGAGCGCTATGCCAACCTGATCAATTCAAATCCCAGTATCCTGCAAAACGCGCCTCTTAAATACGTTGCGTCATACCTCGGAATCACTGACACTTCGCTGAGCCGGATAAGAAAGGATTTTGTCAGGAAATAGTCATCGGTTCCTTTCTTGCCATATGGCAAGTGCAGCCGGCAAATTTTGAATTTCATTTGTGCCATAATTCATTAAAAATCAATCAAAATGGCACATTACATTTCAGGCGCACCCTTTTGGGTAGTCATCCTTTTTATAGGAAGCTTTCTTGTTGCGCTAACTCCAATTGCAAACACCGCAAAACAAGCGGTCTTAAGCTCAGGAATGAGCATCGAAAAATCAAAAAATGTCCGATCGGGAGTTTTTATTTTTTTTCTGCTATGGCTTATCTATGCATCAGCTCTTGCTTTAACCGGGGGTTTATCATCCAACGCACTTCCGCCGAGAGTGATGCTTTTTACTACAGTTCCATTGACAATAATTCTTTTTTTGGGAGTCGGTAATACGGGGCTGTATAAAAAACTGCTTTATTCAACTTCGCTGGAATCATTGATCCGGATACATATTTTCAGGCTGGTAGGCGCATTTTTTATGATTCTATATTTCTACAGGGTTTTTCCTGCCGGGTTCGCTTTTTCAGCAAGTATGGGCGATATTATTACAGCCATTTTCGCCATTCCTGTGGCAAGGGCCGTGGCACAAAAGAAATCGTGGAGCATAAAAGCCGTTTATGCCTGGAACATTTTTGGCATACTGGATATTGTTTCTGCTGTAGGTTTTGCCATTGTTACTACTATAGCTGCTGCGCAAACTGGCGTGCGCGGCCCACAGGAAATGACGACATTCCCCTTTGTGTTTTACCCGGCTTTTGCACCTGCAACCATATTATTTTTACACTACGGAATTTTCAAAAAATTAAAGCAAGTGTCACGCGAGCCAAACTGATCAGTTTACCCGAAGGAAGCTTTTCTTTCGGGTAAATAACGTAAATCAAAAGTTGTAAAATTTATAGTCTTTAGTATAGAAAATCCGGTATTTGGAACATTAGTCCACTAATAGCCATTTTGTTACATTTTTACTCACATTTTGGCTTCAATGTGCATAAAAAACCTACCCCAAACCGAAGTATTTTCTTAACTTCGCAGGTCGCTTTGGAGAACATCCGGAGTAACGATTATAGACTATATATCTACACTTAACTTTTCAAATGGCTGAGGAAACAGGAAACGGCAATCTACCACCAGAAGACAGAATAATTCCAATAAATATTGATGAAGAAATGCGATCCGCCTACATTGATTATTCAATGTCAGTAATCGTTTCGCGTGCGCTTCCTGATGTGCGCGACGGCTTAAAGCCGGTTCACAGACGCGTGCTTTACGGCATGCTCGATCTGGGTTTGAGCAACAATAAACCCTATAAAAAATCGGCCCGTATTGTGGGTGAGGTGTTGGGTAAATATCACCCGCATGGTGATACCTCGGTATACGACGCCATGGTGCGTATGGCCCAGGACTGGAGCTTAAGGTACCCATTTGTTGAGGGCCAGGGCAACTACGGCTCTATCGATGGTGATGAACCAGCGGCAATGCGTTATACAGAGGCAAGGCTGCAAAAGATTGCCGAGGAGATGCTGGCCGATATTAATAAAGATACCATCGACTACCAGTTGAACTTTGATGATTCGCTGGAAGAGCCAACGGTATTGCCATCTAAGATCCCTAACTTATTAGTAAACGGCGCTTCGGGTATTGCGGTAGGTATGGCCACCAACATGGCCC
>JAICXZ010000554.1 GCA_025934475.1 Mucilaginibacter sp.
AACAGCAAATATTATTTGGCCGACCCAGCCGATGGATTGGTAACTCTTAAGGAAGCAGACTTCGCCCGAAACTGGTTGGGTGATAAAGAAAAAAAAGAAGGCATCGCTTTATTATTAAGTCCTACACCACAGTTTTACGAGCAGGACGATGAGAAAGGCAGCGAGGTGCGCTGGTCCTTTTTGTTCCGTTACCTCGTCACCTACCGTAAACTGGTGTTTCAGCTATTGCTGGGGCTTGGTATCGGTAGCCTGCTGCAGCTTATTGTGCCTTTTCTGACACAATCGGTGGTGGATATAGGCGTCAATACGCGTAATCTCAACTTCATTTATATCGTTCTCATTGCGCAGAGCATGCTCATTATAGGTAGGGTGAGCGTAGAGTTTATCCGTTCGTGGGTATTGCTGCATATAAGCACACGCGTCAATGTCTCCATTCTGACCGACTTCCTCATCAAGCTCATGAAATTGCCGATGAGCTTCTTCGATACGAAAATGACGGGCGACATCATGCAGCGGATGAACGATCAGAAAAAGATCGAAAGCTTCCTCACAGGGTCTACCTTAACTACCGTGTTCTCGCTTTTTAACCTGCTGGTATTTTCGGTTGTGCTGGCATATTATAACATAGCCATATTTTTTGTATTTGTCGTAAGCAGTGCGCTTTATATGACATGGATACTCATTTTTTTGAAGCAGCGGCGATTGCTTAATTATAAAAGCTTCGAAGTTTCGGCCAAAAATCAAAGCAGTATAGTACAACTGGTCAGCGGTATGCAGGAAATCAAACTGAACAATTGCGAACAGCAGAAACGGTGGGAATGGGAGCATATACAGGCGCGGCTCTTTAAGTTCAATGTAAAAAATCTGGCCTTGAGCCAATACCAACAAGGGGGATCAACTTTTATAAACGAGGGTACCAACCTGCTAATAACCTTTTTGAGCGCCAAAGCGGTTATCGACGGTAACCTGACACTGGGCGCGATGATGGCCGTGCAATATATGATAGGGCAGTTGAATAGCCCGATACAACAGTTCCTGAATTTTATACAAGGATACCAGGATGCCAAGATCAGCCTGGAACGCCTGAACGAAATTCACCAGATGGAGGACGAGGAGCCGGCTGATAAAGAAGTGAATCACATATTGCCTGATAACAGAAGCATCGAAATCAGCAATCTGACTTTCCGTTACCCGGGAGCCGGCAACGATCCTGTATTGCAAAATATAGACCTCACCATCCCACAAGGTAAAACGACTGCCATAGTAGGTATGAGCGGAAGCGGAAAAACCACCATCCTGAAATTGCTGCTGCGTTTTTATATGGCCGAAAAGGGCGAAATACGGGTTGGCGGCCAGGCCTTAAACAATTTGAGCTACAAAACCTGGCGCAGCCAATGTGGTGTAGTGATGCAGGATGGGTTTATTTTTTCGGATTCTATAGAACGTAACATTGCCGTGGGCGATGACTACCCGGATAGGGCCAAATTGCGGCATGCAATCAAAGTGGCCAACATACAGGATTTTATTGAAGGCTTGCCACTAGGACTAAATACCAAAATTGGTGCGGAGGGTAACGGCATAAGCCAGGGGCAGCGGCAACGTATCCTGATAGCCAGGGCCGTTTACAAGAACCCCGAATACATATTTTTTGACGAGGCAACCAACGCGCTTGATGCCAACAACGAGCGCGTGATCATGAACAACCTGCAGGAGTTTTTTGCCGGCAGAACGGTGGTGATTGTGGCGCACCGGCTAAGTACGGTTAGCAATGCCGATAATATTATTGTTTTGGATAGGGGGCGCATTATAGAACAGGGAACCCACCATGAGCTGACTTCCCTTAAGGGAGACTATTACAGGTTAGTAAAAAATCAATTAGAATTAGGAACATAATGCCAGGAACATTTTTAGATAACGGCCAGGAAACCCGGCATACCGATGAGATGCAGGATATTATAACGAAGGTCCCCTCGTGGATACTTCGATGGGGCATCACTTTGTTTTTCTTCATATTAATGCTCATTGTGGGTATATCGGGCCTGGTGCGCTATCCAGATGTGGTTAAGGCTTCGCTGAAAATCAATTCGCCCAGCGCGGCCAAGCCAATTGTGGCCAAAGTTCCGGGAAAACTGGTGAAGCTATTGGTAAAGCAAAATGAGGAGGTTGCCGCCGGACAACCACTCGGCTATATAGAAAGTACAGCGAATCATGAAGAGGTGGTAAATCTTTTTAAGAAACTGACAACGCTTCAAAAACAAGAGCAGACCAATCATGCTGAACTGATCAGCTTTTTGGATAATACCGACGTTGCTCAATTGGGTGAGCTGCAAACCTCCTATCAAAACTTCTACCAGGAATACCTGACCTATAAATCGTCTGTTGAGAATGGTTTCTATGTTAAAAAACGTACCTATCTGGATAAGGATCTGGGCGATCTTGCAAAACAGGAACAGCAATTGAATGCCCAAAAAACCATCCAGCAAAGAGACTATACCCTGGCCGAACAGGAGTTTCATATCTACCAGAAACTGGTTCAGCAAAAAGCTAGCACACAATCTGAGCTGCGCGACGAAGAGAGCAAATACCTGGCAAAGAAATCGCAGCTAGTGCAAACCGATGCCTCATTGGTAAGCGCCAACACCAATTATGTGGCCAAACAGAAAGAGATCCTGGAACTGGACAACCAGATCAACCAGGAGAAATTTAAGTTTGAGCAGGCCCTGAACAGTCTGGTGAGCCAGATTGAAGACTGGAAAACCAAATACGTTTTGTCCGCGTCGCAGCCCGGCAGGGTTGAATTTGCCAGCGTGATCCAGGAAAATGATGTGCTCACGGCTAACCAGGAGGTTTTTTATGTGAACCCCGGCAACGAACAGTTTTTTGGCGAAATGATGATACCCCAAACCAGTATGGGTAAGGTGAAAGAGGGCCAACCGGTATTGATCAAATTAAAAAGTTACCCCTTTGAAGAATACGGTATGTTAAGGGGACGCATCAGGTATATTTCCGATGTTCCGTACAAAGACAGTGTTTTTCTTTCAAAGGTCGATTTCAAATTGACCAAAGCCTCGGACATGCGGCGGCCCATACATCTGAAGCAGGGCATGATGGCCGATGCAGAAATTGTAACGCAGGATGCCACCATACTGCAGCGCATCAGCAGGAATATCATTAAGGTGATTAATGATAAATAAAGTTAAATTGGTTAAAAAGGTTAAAGTGGTTAGAATAGTTGGTCGTTTAATGTTTCGTATTTTGACCTAGATTTACTTCTCCTCAAAACAATTCAACGCCCTCCATATAGTACGTTCATCGCGGTTAAATTTGGGATACTAATGGTGGTTTATTCGAGGTGTTAATTGTTGTATTTTTACTTTATGCAACTAAACCTAAACTGATGAAAAAAACCTTTGCCCTTTATGTATTGATCCTTTTATTTTTTTCCTGCAAGCACAATAAATGGAACGTTAATCCCGAAGCTAAAAAACTGAACGATTCGGCGGTGTTGATGTGGCGTTTGCC
>JAICXZ010000739.1 GCA_025934475.1 Mucilaginibacter sp.
CCGAGCTGAACCAATGTTCAGTAGCTTTCAGGATTGCGTCCCGTCCCTCGGTTCTCGGCATCGGCGAACCTTCGGGCTCCAGGCTAACGGCATGTTCGTCGTACAATTCGTTAATGGCCTCATTGTGTTTACCTTCGCGGCAAAGTTCAACCAGTTTGTATGCAACTTCCTGTACACTCATTGTTTCTACCTGTGTGCTCATGACTTTAAGTTTTTGGGTTAATAAATCGGGTTGGTTAGTAGGAGCAACAAACCTCATCGGGCCAGGTTTTGCCGAAATGATTAAGTTTTAATTAAAAAATTAATAAGCCCGATGTACATTGAAGAACATCGGGCTTATTGAACAATATCTAAAATCTTCGCCTTTACATATTGAATATAATGCCAACGCGTCTGCCATCGAAGGTGACAGGATGCTTTTCGAGGAAATGCGCCAGTTTGTTGCCGTTATTTTTCTCGGCTCTATACATCAGGGCGTCAAATATAAGCAGAAAGCCCCCCTGCATCAGGATGGACTCTCCATAGCCTTTCATCATAACAGAATTGCGTGAGTCGCCTGCCAATTTTAGATAAACACCTGCACCAACATAAACTACGTCGAGGTACATATTTATCTTGAATATTTTTTCAATTCTTTCCTGTTGTTTTAAGATCTCGGCAGCGCTTAGGTTTTTATTTTTCAATCTCTGCGTACCAGAGTAGCCCAGCAAAGCCGTCAAAAAATCAACGCCTCCCCATACTGCATTCATCTGGCCGAAATATTTTAGTTCCTGACTAACCGAGCTAACCCTCGCAGGAACCTGGTTGTCTCCGATGGTAACTGTTACGGTTTTAGTTCCGGTGCCCCAATTTAAATAACCACCGGTTCCGAGGTTTATCAAGCCCCATCCGCCAAGCACCTCCATGCCATGCGAAGTGGTGTTGACGCGCGCCATGTTGTATGCTTTCAACGAGTCTTTTTGAGCAAACGCATGAAAACTTAAAACAATGAGAGCGAGTGTAAATGTCTTTTTCATCGCAAGGATTTTCGTATAGTTTAAAGGTAATTATTTATTGGATAAAATGGGGTTCTTCCTTTTACCGATTTGCAAGCGATTATGTTTTGCTCATCCTGTCAATTATTTTCTGTTCTGTCCCGGTAAACGGCCCAGGCGATTCCATTTTCAGGCTTGCCATTGCAGCGCCAAATCTGCCTGATCGTTCAATATCAAAACCTTTAGCCCGGCGATAAAGATATCCGGCCATATAAGTATCGCCACAGCCGGTGGCATCTTCAATAACAGCAGGCGGATAGGCTTCGATGTTATAAAAATTGCTGCCATCATAAATCTTTGAACCCATACTGCCGTTAGTGATCACCACTTCTTTTACTCCCCAGTCGGCAAGTATCTTAGAGCCCTTTTCAACTTCCTTACAGCCAGTTAACACAGCCATCTCGGCCTCATCGGCTTTCAGAATATTTACGTATTGAAGCGCTGTCTGTTTGTCGGGCCAATCAATGGGTCGCACTTTTTGATGTACAACTTTTCTTAAATAACCTTGTGCGTCCAGCGAAACTTTGCCTTTTGTAGAGAGATATTGGATCAGTTCTGTCGAAATATCATCAGCCAGCAGGGGGCCCAGATGAAATACATTGGCCTCAAGCTCATCCATTTGGGCTATGGTAAAAGGCTCGGCCAGTTGCAGCACATTTTGTTTTCGATTATCCTGGTTCTCGCCATAAATATTTTCAAAATAAACGGTGTGCCAACTGGGATAGGCCCATATTTCGAGGCCTTTTTCGCGCAGATCATCAACGTAAAACATCTCACTTTCGGCCAATGACGTAACCAGCAAATACTTTACATTCATTTGCTGCAGTGCAGAGGAGAAGTAGTATGCGGTTCCTCCGGCCATATGCCTGGTGGCTTTGGTGGTAACAACTTTGTCGAGCGTAATATGGCCAATACAGCAGATGTCGTACATTAACTTTAGTGAATGAATTGGGCAAGATAAGAAAATCGGTTTAAAACCCTAAAAAACACAAAAGCTGAAAACCCGCAGGTAATCAGCTTTTGTGTTTTTTACTGGATTTAAAATGCTTATTTCCAATCGGCCCAGGCGCTTTGTGCGGCCCAGTTGTTGCTGCCTATAGCACCACGATAAGTGGTCTGTGTAAAAAATGCACTTGAAAAATCGGCCCCCGAGAAATTGGCGCCTGATAAAGCCGGCGATCCGGTTGCCGGGGTGAGATCAGGAGCGCCCGTGCCACTGACAGTGTACATAGATGTCAGTTTGAAATCAGCCGAAGCGACTAACACGCTATCCACATTAGTGCTATTGGTTTGAAATGTTGTCATTGCCGGATCCGGAACAGCGATCACGTGGCCTTGATCCCACGCAAACGTGCGGGCCAATGTATCACTTTGCACCAGGTTATACCTGAATTCGGCATCATCATCGGCCAATATTACCGGGCGGGTTCTTGGGCAAACCATAAATGCGCCTTCCGAGAATTCAGCGTCGAGTGAGTTCCTGATAGCCAGGCGTGTATTCTTACGCATATAAACTCCCATCCACACGTTGGTATGGC
>JAICXZ010000090.1 GCA_025934475.1 Mucilaginibacter sp.
GCCAACCACTTTAGCTACTGGGATTCGCTGATCCTCTTCGTGGTAAATCAGCGGTTGTTTAAGAGGAAATTTCATGTAATGGCCAAGGAAGATACCGAGGCGCCGCTATGGTTTGTGAAGTATGGTGGTGTGTTTACCGTAAAACGGGGCTCGCGCGATATGCTGAAATCACTTGATTACGCTGCAGGGCTGCTAAATGATCCGCAAAATATGGTATTGCTGTTCCCACAAGGTAAATTGCATGCTAATTTTGTTGAAAGGGTGAATTTCGAAAAGGGCGTCATGCGCGTTGTTGATGCGGCGGGCGACAAGTGTCAAATCATTTTCGCGGCGACGTTTGTTCAATACTTGCAGCACAAGCGCCCCACAGCGACCATTTACCTGCAAACTGTCCCATCCGGCCCCCTCACGTTTGAGCAGTTAGAAATTAGCTACCAAAAATTTTTTGACGATAGTAAAGCAAAGCAAACCGAAATAGTTTTATAAAGTGATCTTCTTCATCTACGCCACCTTTATTTTCATCATAGTGCGCTTTGCGGTGACGCTTTTTAACTTTATTTCGGATCCTAAACTGAGGCGCGTAAGCAGGAATTATACCGATCTGGTCTCCATCCTTATTCCCGCCCGGAATGAAGAAGATAATATCCTGAACCTGCTGATCTCGATCCAACGACAGGATTACCAAAATTACGAAGTTATCATCCTCGACGACGATTCGTCCGATCGCACTTATGAGCTCTGCGAGAAATTTGCTGCGAAGTACCCTGAGTTTAGGGTGATCAAAGGAAAAGAGCTTACAGGCAGCTGGCTCGGAAAAAACTATGCTTGTTATCAGTTGGCCCAACAGGCCAAAGGCGATTTCTTCCTGTTCGTGGATGCTGATGTGCAAGTGCGCAACGGAGCGGTCAACAGTGCCGTGCACCGTATGTACTTCCGCAAACTGGCACTGCTGAGCCTGTTCACCAATCAGCAAATGGTGAGCTTTGGTGAGATGACGACTGTGCCGCTGATGCATTTTATCCTGCTCAATTTGCTGCCGTTAAGGCTGGTCTATCTGAGTAAAAACTCGACTGTGGCTGCAGCCAGCGGTCAGTTCATGCTATTTGACGCGGTCACGTACCGGAAGCACAACTGGCACCAGGTTACCAAAGAAAAAATTGTAGAGGATGTGGAAATTATGAAACGAGTCAAGTCGGCAGGATTTTATGGCGAGAGCTTGTTGGCCAATAACATGGTGAGTTGCCGCATGTATCACAACTATACATCGGCTATCGACGGTTTTGGCAAGAATTTTTTGGCGGCGTTTAATTATAATATTTTCGCGTTCCTCATCTTCCTGATCCTGCTGGTAGGCGGCCCTATGATTGTACTGACTACGCTCAGCCTTAATCTGATCACGATGATGATCGCCCTCATCATCCTTACCAGAACCATGATATCATTGCTGGCGGGGCAAAGTGCTATCCCCAACATTGTGCTGCACCCCATACAAATGTTCAACATGCTATTCATCGCTTTTTCGGCAATTCAGCGATATTTGACCAAAACCACAGTATGGAAGGGCCGGAAGATATAAGTTCCTCAACACAGCGCGAAGCCATCAGGCTGATTGTTATATTTCATTTGATTGGTCTTCTTGGACTATCGATACCGCTTTCAAGGCCCTGGTTCCTGGATTTTGTTCCATGGCATTTATTTATCATGTTTATGCTGGTGGCCTTTAATCACCGGATTTTCAATGTCAAATTCATTGCCTTTTTTTTGCTGATTTTTATAGGTGGAATTTGGATCGAGTACACCGGCGTCCACAAGCATTGGCCATTCGGTGATTACCTGTACGGACGGACCCTGGGGCGAATGAAAGATGGTGTGCCACCAATTATCGGCGTCAACTGGTTTTTGCTGATATACTGCACCGGCGTAGCGATGAGGAGAACCAGATTGCAGCATGGCGTCTTGCGTGTAGCGATGGGGGCGATGCTACTTGTGTTGCTCGATTTGTTGATCGAACCCATCGCCATCAGACTCGATTATTGGCATTGGGCTTTTAACCACATTCCGCTGAGCAATTATATCAGCTGGTTTGTGATAAGTGCCATTATGCTCAGCATATTTGAAGCTTTCAGGTTTGAGAAGCAGAACAAAGTATCACAAGTCTTTTTGTTAGTTCAATTCGTTTTCTTCGCCATTTTACACTTCACTACCTAAAATCGGTGTGATTATAAAATAATCGGGGTAACCAAAAATAGTTAACTTTGTACCGTTATGGGCGAGTATAATTTACAGGTAACCATTGACCAGGATTCAGGCTTTTGCTTTGGCGTAGTTTATGCCATTGATATGGCCGAAGAAATACTGGAAAAAGACGGCTACCTCTATTGCCTTGGCGACATTGTTCATAATGACGAAGAGGTTGAACGCCTAAAGGCCAAAGGCCTGCGTATCATAGGCCATGATCAACTGAAGGAACTCCATAACGAAAAAGTGCTCATCCGTGCCCACGGCGAAGCACCCGAGACCTACAAGCTTGCTCTGGAAAATAATATCACCCTTATTGATGCTTCCTGCCCGGTAGTGCTGAAGTTGCAGAATCGTATCAAGACCTCCTACGACGAGAACGAAAAGATTTTGATCTTCGGTAAACATGGTCATGCTGAGGTAATAGGTCTGCAGGGACAAACCAACAACAATGCGTTGGTTTTCCAGGATATTGCCGAGCTCGATAACGTAGAGCTGCCAGGAAAATTCACGCTCTACAGCCAAACGACCAAAAGCACCGAGAAATTCTACAGCATCAAAAACGAGCTGCTTTCGCGCGGCTATGAAGTAAAGGCAAACGATACCATTTGCCGCCAGGTATCCAACCGCGATAAAGATCTGCCGGCATTCGTAGCCAAGTTTGATAAGGTAGTGTTTGTATCGGGACGTAAATCATCCAACGGGAAGGTGCTATTTGAAGTCTGCAAAAAACATAATCCTGATACATACTTTATTTCCTCACCCGAGGAACTCGAAAGATCCATGTTCTCGCCCGGCGACAAGGTCGGCATAGCTGGCGCTACGTCAACTCCGATGTGGCTGATGGAGCAGGTAAAGACAGAGTTGGAGAAATTTTAAGTCAAATACCGAAATCAGTTTACATTTCATCTGCTTGTAATTAATTGTCCCCTTAGGAGACTAGGGCGTAATTTTTCTTATTTTTGCCGCTCATTATGAGCAAAAAAGGAGTTTTATTGATTAACCTGGGCACACCTGATAGCCCTTCGACCGCCGATGTGCGCAAATACCTGCGCGAATTCCTGATGGACCCGTTGGTGATCGATATCAATCCAATTTCGCGTAACCTGCTTGTTAAAGGTATTATCGTGCCTACCCGTGGACCGAAGTCCGCGAAACTTTACCAGGCTATTTGGGATGAAAAGACGGGATCTCCGTTGCTGCATTACAGTTTGCTCCAACAAAAGTTATTGCAGGAAAAGCTTGGCGATGAATATGTGGTGGAATTGGCTATGCGCTACCAAAGCCCATCGATTGATTCAGCTTTGCAAAGATTGAAAGAGGCATTGATTTATGATATTGTGGTGATTCCGCTCTTTCCGCAATATGCTTCGGCAAGTACTGGCTCTGTATATGACAAGGTGATGGAGCTTGTAAAGGGCTGGATGACTAAGCCGAGCATCAGATTTATCAACTCCTTTCACGACGATAAGCTGATGATCGAAACCTTTGCCGATAATGCCCGCAAATACAACCCCGAGACCTATGATCATATTCTGTTCAGTTTTCACGGATTGCCGCAAAGACAACTCGTAAAATCTGATCATACCCACAAAACCTGTCTGCAATCCGGTGATTGCTGCCAGAAGCTTACGGATGCTAACCGGTATTGCTATTCGGCCCAATCACATGATACGGCCAGGCTCATTGCTGCCGAGTTGGGGATACCAAAGGAGAAATATATTGTCTGTTTCCAATCCCGCTTAGGTAACGACCCTTGGGTGCCGCCATATACGATTGATATTATTCATCAAATGGCAAAAGAAGGAAAGAAACGCCTGCTGGTGCTCTGCCCTGCTTTTGTAGCCGACTGCCTTGAAACCATTTATGAGGTGCCTATCGAGTATGGCACCGAGTTTAAAAACCTGGGTGGTGAAGAGGTGCAATTAGTAGAAAGTCTGAACGACTCCCCAAAATTCATTGCGGCGTTGGCTAAAATGGTTCTGACGAACTAAATATCCCTTAACTTTTTTTAACACATTTTCCTTGCATGTCATTTTATTCATTATTTACTTTGTATTTCAAAGTACTTTTTTAATATTGAGATATGAAAGTAAAAATGATCCTGCCCGCGCTAACGGAAGCGGAGAATCCCTACTGGCGCCCTATTAAATATTCACTGTTCCCGCCGTTGGGTCTGGCAACTCTGGCGGCTTATTTGTCAGCTGATGACGAGATCGATTTGCAAGACCAGCATGTCGAGACGCTTAACACCGATGACCATCCACATTTGGTGATTATACAGGTGTACATCACCAATGCTTATCGTGCTTATGCGTTGGCGGATCATTATCGGGCCAAAGGCTCATACGTGATCCTCGGCGGACTGCATGTTACATCACTGCCGTTTGAAGCCGCGCCTCATGCGGATACCATCTTTACGGGGCCGGGTGAGGATACTTTCCCCAAATTCTTGGAAGATTTCAAAGCAGGGCGTCCTCAAAAAGTCTATCGTTCGGGTATACGGACATTGGTTCAAGTGCCGCCTATTCGTCGCGATTTAATCAAACGCCATCTTTATCTCGTTCCCAACTCGATCGTAGTGACGCGCGGATGCCCGCATCATTGCAGCTTTTGTTATAAGGATGCTTTTTTTGAGGGCGGCAAGACGTTTTATACACAGGAGGTTGACGATGCACTTGCGGAAATAGATCGTCTGCCTGGTCGTCATTTGTATTTTCTGGACGATCACCTGCTGGGCAATGCCCGTTTCGGCGAAGCATTGTTTGAAGGAATGAAAGGCATGAACCGCGTTTTCCAGGGAGCAGCGACAGTAGACTCCATTTTGCGGGGAAACCTGATCGAAAAGGCTGCAGAAGCAGGTTTGAGAAGCTTGTTTGTAGGTTTTGAGACTTTTTCGCCTGAAAATTTAAAACAGAGCAACAAAAAGCAAAATTTAGAAAAGGATTACACCAGTGCGGTCAAACGGCTGCATTCGTTGGGGATCATGATCAATGGCAGCTTTGTATTCGGGTTGGACGATGACGATAAGGACGTATTCAAACGCACCGTCGATTGGGGGGTGAAAAATTCTATTACTACATCAACCTATCACGTTCTGACACCTTATCCCGGAACGGAATTATTTCGACAGATGGAAGAGCAGGGGAGGATGCTGCACCGCAATTGGGATAAATACGACACCCGGACGGTTGTATACCAAACAAAAGGCATGACTGCGGACGAACTGGAGGCGGGTTATTGGTGGGCTTACAAAGAGTTTTATAAATGGAGCAATATTTTTGAGGCTAGTCTCGGCCATGATTTGTTCACCCACAAGCTAAAACACTTTTTCTACGCCGGCGGCTGGAAGAAGTTTGAGCCCGTCTGGAATTTCCTGATCAAAACCAAAAATCTGAATAATACACTGCCATTACTTGAGGGCGTTTTAAGCAAAGTAAGAGGAATACATAAAAAAGAAGAATCGCGCGGCGGGGCGCTTTCTGATTCCACGTTATCGATATGAGTGATGTAACGACATCATATCAAGCCTCTGCACACACACCTCCGCCCCTAATGTTATACATCACTCACACATAAAATAGTTTCTCAAGGCCCTGAAACACTACATCATTACCTCTCATAAGTACCTGGCGGCTTATTGTAACATACTTCTTTAATGTAGTATGTTAAAATTGTATTTCATGTTGGTAATAAATTGAAAAACAAAACATTACGATTGTTTGTATTCTATTTTTGAGATAGTATCTTTTTAAATGATGTAATAATGTAGAGTATCATTATTTGTTAAGATTATATTATCTCAACAACTTCGTACTGATTAACAACCAATTATTTCTAAATCCAATTATTACCACATGAAAAGAATCTTTACTCTTTCAGGGTTGTTGTTATGTTTCCTTTTCAATTATGCGTTTGCTCAAACTACCGTTAAAGGTAAGGTAGTTGATGCAACCACCGGTGAAACACTAATCGGTGTCAGCGTTTTGGTTAAAGGCACAACAACGGGAACCCAAACAGACGTCAGCGGTCAATTCTCGCTAAGCGTCCCTTCCAACGCAACCTTGGTATTTACCTATTTGGGCTATGCTGAGCAACAGATCCCGGTAGTTACATCAACTTCGTTAACCGTAAAATTATTGCCTGCAGCCAGCCAACTGCAGCAAGTGGTGGTTATCGGTTATGGTACACAACGGAAAGTAGACAATACAGGCTCGGTTGCAACCGTGAAAGGATCTGATGTAGCCAAACAGTCATCAGAAAGTGCACTTGCTTCATTACAAGGCAAGGTTGCCGGTCTTAACATCATCAACAGCGGCTCTCCGGGTGCATCTCCGCAGGTAACCATCCGTGGTTTGGGCTCTATTGAGGGCAGCACAAGCCCACTGTATGTAGTAGATGGTGTTTGGTATGATGACATTTCCTTCCTCAATACAGCGGATATCGAAAGCATCAGCGTATTAAAGGATGCATCAAGTACAGCAATCTACGGTATCCGTGCAGCAAACGGCGTTATCGTTGTTACTACCAGACGCGGTTCAACAGGCAAGCCGGTAATTAACTATAATGCTTATGTGGGATGGCAAAAGGCCACAAACCTGGTGCCCATGGCTAATGCTACGCAGTATGCAACAGCGATTGACGAACTGTACCAATACAATAATATCACACCTGTGCTGTTTTCGGATCCTGCTAGCTTTGGCGCCGGAACCAACTGGTACAATCAAATCCTGCGTAATGCATTTACAACTAATCACGAATTGTCGTTGACAGGCGGTACCGAGGCTTATCGCTATAACTATTCATTCAGCTACAACGATCAGGATGGTTTGGTGAAAACCAACAATTTCCAGCGGTATACCTTCCATGCTTCCAACGATATAAAGATTGCCAAGGTGATTACTGTAGGTTTTACTGCTACCTTGCTTTCGAACCATTCCAGAGATATTAATGGTGGCATTTTCCATGAATTGTACGGCGCTGCACCAACATTGCCGGTATTTTACGCTAATGGCGCTTATGGCGACCCGGCCGACTACCACACTGGTGACGGAAATAACTACAATCCGGAAGCTACCATCGATTTTTTTAATCAGCATTCACGCACTCAGCGTGCCACCGGCAATATTTACGGTGAATGGGCCATTTTGAAGGACCTGAAGTTCAAAACCAGCTACAGTGTGGATCTGGGTCAGTCGGAATTGAGGGCATACACCCCCAAGTATTACGCCACACTTGCTCAGCAAAGTGCGGTAACTGCCCAAACTGTAGATCATACCGAAACGCGCAACTGGATGTGGGAAAATACCCTTACCTATGACAAAACGATCAAGGATCATCACATTACTGCTTTAGCCGGTTATAGTGCGCAGGATTATACCACCTACTACGCAAGTGGTTTTGCGCAAAATGTACCATATGTGGCAAGCGGCAGTATTCGGACTTCGTTTCCTGATACAGCTAAAAATGTATTTCAGACCGTTACACCTGATAAGCAGCCCCACACACGCTTCCTGTCGCAATTTGCAAGGCTAAACTACTCATATAAAAACACCTATTTATTGAACGCTTCAGTGCGTCATGACGGTTCCTCGCTGTTCTATTACGGCAACGGAAACAACGCATTTGGCTGGTTCCCGTCTGTGGGTGCCGGTTGGGTTGTGAGTAATGAGGACTTCATGAAAGGTCAACATATATTTGACAACTTAAAATTGAGAGGGAGCTGGGGACAAGTAGGTAACGCCAACGTGCCAATCAACCTCTCGAATGTGGCCGTTACCGCAGATCCGAGCTACCTAACAGCAATATTTGGCAACCCGCAGCAGTTTTACCAGGGACGCGTTATCAATACCGTGGCGCCTCCGTTTACTTACTGGGAAAAAGCCACTTCAACCGACTTTGGCTTCGAGGCTGCATTTTTGCATAACAAGCTGACTTTTGAGGCTGATTACTACAACCGGGTAACTGACAATGCCATCTTTGCTATTCCTATTCCGGCATCTGTAGGTGCTGCGGGTAGCAATATAGAAGGCAACCAGGCAAAAATCAGGAACCGTGGCGCCGAGTTTTTGCTGGGATGGAAAGATAGCCCTTCAAAAGATTTCTCTTACTCGGTTAGTGCTAACCTCGGCATCAATAACAACGTCGTTCAAAATGTTATTACCGGTAAGAACCCTATTTACACAGGCGGCAATGGTATCCCGAACGGTGCGCTGGCAACACGTATCGTCGAGGGTGAAC
>JAICXZ010000736.1 GCA_025934475.1 Mucilaginibacter sp.
ACGCCTGCATGCTGCAGTACAGCTTTCTTTACCTCACAGGATATGATCTTTCCCTTGACGACATTAAGCAATTCCGCCAGTTGGATAGTAAAACAGCTGGTCACCCGGAATTTGGTTTAACGCCTGGCATTGAAGTAACCACAGGCCCTTTAGGTCAGGGTTTTTCCAATGCAGTAGGTTTTGCTATTGCTCAAAAACATTTAGCCGCACGTTATAATAAGCCGGGTTTTGATCTTTTTGATTATAAAATATACACCACCTGCAGTGATGGTGATATGATGGAAGGGATAACTTCCGAAGCCGCTTCACTGGCGGGCCACCTGGAATTAGGCAATCTGATCTATATCTATGATGATAATCACATCACCATCGAAGGGGATACCGATATTGCCTTTAGTGAAGACGTAATAAAAAGATTTGAAGCCTACAACTGGCATGTGCAATGTGTTGATGATGGCAATGACATTATTGCCATAACAAACGCGTTGAGGAATGCGAAAGTGGAAGAGCATCGTCCGTCGCTGATAAAAGTACGTACGCAGATCGGTTATGGTAGCCCCAATAAAGTAGATACGGCCGCCGCTCACGGGTCACCGCTTGGCGCCGACGAGGTAAAGCTGGTTAAGAAGTTTTTTGGGTTTGATCCTGAAAAATCATTTGATGTACCGGACAAAGTATTGAAATATTACCGCGCTGCCGGTGAAAAAGGCGTTGAAACGGAAAAGAAATGGGATATATTATTTAAAGAATATAAAGAAAAATTTCCTGAACCGGCAGCGGAATACGAGCTATTTAGTAAAGGCGGGCTGCCCGAAGGATTGGATGCTGATTTACCCGTATTTAAGGCAACCGATCCTGAAATAGCAACCCGGAAGGCGTCAGGCAAGGTACTGAATGCTATTGCGGGCTGCCTACCGGTCCTCAACGGCGGATCGGCGGACCTTGCTCCGTCCACGGATACAAATTTAAATGAATATAAGTCATTCGGCATGGAAAACCGCGAAGGACGTAATTTCCATTTTGGTATCCGTGAACATAATATGGGTGCTGTTCTAAATGGCATGGCACTAACCAAAGGGATTATTCCTTATGGCGCCACTTTCCTGATTTTTTCGGATTATATGCGTCCCCCTATCCGTTTGGCAGCCATCATGGAGATCCGCCCGATATATGTCTATACACATGACAGCATCGGCTTAGGTGAGGATGGAACGACCCACCAGCCTGTCGAACAATTAATTGCTCTTCGTTCCATTCCGAATATGACAGTCATCAGGCCGGCAGACGCCAATGAAACCGCACAAGCCTGGCGTGCGGCTTTAGAACACAACGGCGGCCCGGTAGCATTGGTACTTACCCGCCAGGAGCTTCCAATTATAGATCAGGAAAAATACACCAAAGCTACCGGTTTACAAAAGGGGGCTTACATACTGTCTGATTCGGACAAAAAGCCGGAGCTGATCTTAATAGCAACAGGTTCCGAAGTGTCTTTGATCTTAAAAGCCCAGACAAAGTTAAAAAATGACGGAATAGCTGCACGTGTCGTAAGTATGCCATCCTGGGAGTTGTTTGAAAAACAGGACGCTGCATATAAAGAAAACGTATTCCCGAAAGCGATCAGGAAACGTTTGGCGGTTGAAATGGCTTCGCCGGCAGGTTGGCTCCGTTATACAACTGATGAAGGAGATATGCTGGGCATGACCACTTTTGGCAAATCGGCTCCGGCCAAGGATCTATATAAAGCATTTGGGTTTACTGTTGATAACGTGGTCAAAAGAGCAAAAGCGCTTTTATAAATAGTATAGCTACCCCTGGGTACGCTGCGTTACACCATAGGCAAAAAACACGATAATTTAAATCCAGGCAATAAATACACATCATGGACACCACTATAAAAACTCAGCCAACTATATTCGTCATTTTTGGCGCTACCGGTGATCTGACAGGCCGGAAAGTAGTCCCGGCGCTTTACAACTTGTTTTTGGATGGCTGGTTACCAAAGCAATTCGCAATTGTCGGCGCGGCCCTTGATAAACTTTCTGATAACCAGTTCAGGGAAACGCTATTAAAAGATATTGACCGGTTCTCTCGCAGCGGAAAATCTAAAAAAGGGGAATGGGATGAATTTTCAAAAAACATTTTCTACCAGGAATCTGAAATAAATGACATCGCATCCTACCAGGAAATCGGCGAACGTATAGAAAAACACAATGCCGAATGGGGTACAACTGCAAACGTGATCTTTTATATGGCCGTGTCACCTGACTTTTTCAATACAATTGCAGCCAACCTGTCAAAATCAAAGCTGGCTAAAGACCCTGAGAGAACGAGGATAGTCATCGAAAAACCTTTCGGTCATGATCTTGAATCGGCAAGAAAATTAAATCAATTGCTTTCAGGGTTTTTTGATGAACGGCAGGTCTTTCGGATCGATCATTTTCTTGGTAAGGAAACCGTTCAAAACATTATGGCCTTTCGCTTTGCCAACACCATCCTGGAACCTGTATGGAACCGTAACTATATCGAGCATGTCCAGATCTCTGTTACCGAACAATTAGGAGTTGAACACCGGGGCGCTTACTATGATGGAGCGGGC
>JAICXZ010000488.1 GCA_025934475.1 Mucilaginibacter sp.
CTGAAACGCATATAACGGATAATTACGTCATGAGTATTAACCCAGAATGACTCGCCCGCAACACAGATACCATCACCCGGAGCTGTTTGGCCTTCGATAGTGATGTATGGTGCCCGTACGATAATTGGAGTCTTCAAATGTATAATACCCGCAACGTTAAAAACGATAATGCGTGCTCCGCCTTTTTCACAGGCATCTCGTAAAGAACCAGGACCGCTGTCGGCTAAAGTATTTACCACATAAACCTTTCCACCACGGCCACCAAAGGTATACTTGCCGCCGCCTTCAGCGCCCGGGAATGCAGGTATTTTTGCCTGGGGCAAATCAGTTGGGCGTGACGCCCATGGAACGTAAACTTTGCCCTGGCGCATGTCGGCCTGAACTATTGGCCAAGCCACCGCCCATGCGGAGTCAGAATGGCGGTAAGCCGCCTTCATCAATGAGTCGGATTCGGATTTAACTCCTTCCGGCACTTGCGGGTATTGCGCGAACGCCTGCTTTACAGATAAAACGGCTAAACATAAAAGCAGCAGATAGATTCTTCTTTTCATTTTGTGTCATTTTTCATTTGTAATAAACGCCTTGCACACGCGAGTCGAAAATTGCTTTTATAACAACTTAATGACGTCTATTACAACGTTTCAGAACTTTAGGATATAAATGGTTGTGTAATTATAAAATCAAATATGCAGGACAAACGACCATGTTTCATATAATATGTTCGCATGTTTTTATAGGATTTTATCTTAGCTTATTTGACCATCCCCAATTGGCCTAAATGTCACAGCTATATTACAAAAAACGCTCAAAATAACGTGTTTTGACCATATAGGGACCGCTTTCCCAAGGTCGTAACACCAATTTTACAACCCTCAATTGAGTTAATATCATACAGAATTCACAATGCACTTGGACATGTCTGTTAGCAGGCCAAATACCCACCAAACAAAAAAGGGAAGCCGAAGCCTCCCCTTTTCCTCTAACAAACTCAACTCATTTATTTTAAAGGGTCGAAAGTACCGCCCCAGGTATTATTCTGCTGAATATTTGGATCATTATTGATCGTATTGGTAGGCATACCGAAGAAATAGTCCGCAGGCTGGAAATTGATCTGGTATTTATCCAAAGGCTTAGCCGTAAGTTTAAAGAAATTATGATAAACACTATCCAACGAGGCTGCAGCCATTTGGTCGCGGGTTGGTAATAGGTAATCTGACGCGCTACTATTGTTATTTAGAACGATGGTGAGCCCGTTTCTTTCTTTGCCGTTAAAGGTACTTTCCAGCAATTCCCTTCTTCTCAGATCCCAATATCTTTTACCTTCAAAGGCAAACTCTATCTCGCGTTCGAACATAATAGCACTGATCATTTGATCGTGATCCATATTAGCCTGCAGGCCATACAAACCATCGGTTCCTGCTTCGATACCGGCCCTTTGCCTGATAGCGATCAGGTTAGCATAGGCCTCCTGGCCCTGCGCTAAATGTCCTAATTCAGCAGCGCATTCGGCCTGGTTTAATAAAACCTCTGCGTAGCGAATTTCCTGCCAGTCGGTACCTGCGTAAACCAGGTTATCTACGCTAATGCTTGGGTCAACTGCTTTCCTGCAATAAAAACCGGTATTGCTGGCAGAAAGCTCAGTTGACTTGGTAGCACTGCCGTTGGCCTTGCTATAATAGTAATACGTCCACAACCTAAAATTCGCGTTACCTGGCACGGGCCATGCGCAACCATTGTAGGCTATAGTTTGATAAAAACGGGGATCGCGATTCTTATAAAAAGTTTGTGGATCATAAGTGTACTTCGTTGAGGTACCGGGCGCACTTCCATCGGCCATCGGGAACGCCTGAACGATATCCCACGTTGGCTGGTTTGAGCCACCTGTGGTTCCGATGTATTTCGGCAAAGTCGAGTTGGTATAGCCCTCGTTCGACATACCGATATCATCCGAAAAGGTATTATACTCAGTAACCAAAACTGCTTCCGGGTTTGATGGGCCTTCTGTGGTCCACATAGTGTAGTCCCATTTTGGATAGAGTCCCCAGCCGTTACCTGAAAGTGTTGCTATAGCAGCAGTATTAGCGTCAAAAGCGGCCTGCCACCTTGACTGATCATTATTTGGATTAAACTGCGGGCTTGCCCAGGTCAACAAAACACGGCCAAGATATGCCTGTGCGGCGCCTTTAGTTACGCGGCCATAATCACCAGACGACCATTTTACTGGCAAGTATTTAATAGCGGTATCCAGATCGGCAACTATCTGGCCAAAGGTTGCTGACGTGGAGGCCCTTGGCAGTAATGCTGCTTGCTTTGCGGCATCGCCAACTACAGGCAGTGGTGTAAGCACAAGCGGCACGCCTCCATATATCTTTACTAAATCAAAATACCTGAAAGCTCTCCAGAACAGGGCCTGAGCTGTAAATCTTCTCTTAACCGGAGCGTCCAATTTCCCTGAGTTTACGTCGACCAAAAACTGGTTAATCGTACGTATCCTGCCATAATTACCTGACGCGCTATTGGAAGTACCTATATCGCCAACACTTTCCTGGGTCACGGTTCCCTTCACTACGATGTTATCCGATTGATTTTCTTCGGTGAGGTTACCCGGGCCGATGCTCCCAATGAAACTCGTCGGACCGTTTCCGTACCAGCCGGGTTGGTTTGCGGCATAGATATAATTCAAACTTAAAACCGCTGTAACCGAATCGTTGTACACCTGCTGAAAGGTGCTATGCTGCAGGTCCTGTTTGTCGAGTACCTTTTTGCAGCTTGAAAACAGCAGCGCCGATGCAATAACTGCTAAAACTAGACTATATAATTTTTTCATCTCTTTACTATTTAAAAGCCAACATTTAAACCAAACGATATGCTCCTCAGTTCCGGATATTGTCCGATATTGGTTGCAGGATCTCTGTAATGATTAGGATATGGATTGTACAAGCTCAAAGCGTTTGTACACACACCGTAAATCCGGGCACTGCTAATGCCTATTGCTTTCGTCCATTTTTCCGGCAAGGTGTAGCTTATGTTAATATTCTGAATGTTCCATGAAAACGATTTAACAAACCAGAAATCGGTTGGATAGTCGGGATTGTAGTTCGAAACATAGTATGGTGAAGGGTATTTGGCATTGGTATTGGCCGGTGTCCAGTGGTCGGCCCAGAAAACAGGCTTGTTTTGCATAAAATCACCGGATGTAGCCTGGGTTATTTCAGTTCCCGGAATTACCCCCTGACCTCCCCAGCTTAAACCCGTGGTAGCATTGAAACTGAACGATTTAAAGGTAAATCCAAAGTTGAAACCTAATTGATTATGATTACCGCTCTTTTTACTTAGGTACTGGATATCCGCATCATCAATTTTACCGTCGCCATTTAGGTCCTGATAATTTAACATACCGGGTTGTGGGGCTTGTCCAAAAATAGTGTAGTTAGGGTGTGCTGCCATGAAAGCGTCCACATCTGCCTGTGTCCTGAACATCCCGGTGTATTTATAACCGAGGACACCAAGGTCGTCCGATTTACCGGTATGATCCTGGATAGTTCCCCTTAATCCTGCAGGCAAGTCATATTTAAGTATTTTATCGTCGCTCCAGGTAAAGAAAGGTGTGATATTATAGGTCCAATTGGAACTAATATGATCGCGCCAGGTAGCAGAAATCTCATAACCAAAAGTGTTAACTGCCGAATAATTTTCGTTTGGAGCCGTGCCACCGATTGTTAATGGAGTAGAGGAGCTAAGAATGGTTAGCATGTCGTAATTATGGTTCCAATAATAATCAGCGGTAACAGACAAGCGATTTTTCAGGAACTGCATATCGACGCCATAATCAGTTTTGGTTTGATGATCCCAGCTGATATAAGGGTTTGGAATCATGTTGTATTGAATACCAAGACCTTTCTCGCCTTCGTTAAAC
>JAICXZ010000790.1 GCA_025934475.1 Mucilaginibacter sp.
CCTAACCCGGATCGCTCCCATTTCCGTTCGATGGATATCTGGCAAACAGCCAGCGATTCCAATCAATTCCTGACCACCGGCTGGATAGGCCGTTACCTCGATTCCAATTGCCAAACCTGCCGTACGCCCTATACGGCTATTGAGGTAGATGATACTTTGTCTCTTGCTATGAAAGGTGCGACCATGAAAGGGATAGCCGTGCAGGATCCGGGCAAGCTATTCCAGGAAACGCGAGAGCCGTTTTTCAAAAGCCTCGTTCACGCGCATAACAGCGAACATTTGAACGAGGATAATCTTGGCTACCTGTATAAGACGATGATCGAAACTTATTCATCTGCCGATTATATTCAACAAACATCCAAAACCTATGCGGTCAAAGCCGAGTATCCCAACACACAGCTTGGAAACCAGTTAAAAACCGTATCGAAGTTTATTAATTCGGGTTTAAAAACGCGTGTTTATTATGTTTCCCTCGGCGGCTTCGATACCCATGTGCGCCAGCAGGATCAACAATCGCGTCAATTAAAAATATGCGGGGACGCTGTTGCCGCTTTTATCAAAGACCTGAAGCAAAGCGGTAAACTGGACGAGACGCTGGTAATGACCTTCTCCGAATTCGGCCGCCGGGTGGAGCAAAACGCCAGCAATGGTACAGATCATGGCACGGCCAATAATGTTTTTTTGTTTGGCGGCAAACTTAAAAAAGCAGGGATTTATAATGATGCACCCGATCTATCAGATCTCGATAACGGCGATCTTAAATATCAAATTGATTTCAGGGATGTTTATGCTACACTGCTTGATAAGTGGCTGGACATGAATAACAGCCAGGTGCTGACTAAGAGTTTTAAAGGATTAGATTTTATTTAATGAGGGTTGAATAGGTTGACTAAGTTGGATTGAGTTGATTAAGTTAAGCGTGTGGAATAACCTAACCAACTCCATCTAACTCAATCAACTTAAAAAAACTTGAAGCCTACACTAAGCGCCCATAAACGCTGTGATTGACCGAAGTCGGAGTTGATATGGCTTAATCCTCCCTGGTAACGGGCATCCAAAGTAATATTGCCAATGTCTACACCGGCACCGGCCTGGTACCCTAGCGTGCTATTGTTGTAATGTCCAAAATCATTGTAAGCACTGCTGAGGTTTGCCGAAAAGCTCTCATTCTTGCTTAAGATGTAATTGTAAACCGGCCCGGCCATTACCCTCAAATTCAGATTTTTTTGGCCGAAACGCAGGCCAAGTAATAATGGTACATCCAGGTTAGTGAACTTTACATTTCCAAAGTAGCTTTGGTCGTTGTTAAAGGAGACGAATTTGCCGCCGCTGCTGCTGATATAGACCTCGGGCTGCAGATAAACTCCGCCCCCTATACGAGCGAAAGCGCCAACCTGGTAGCCCCCAACAGTTGCATGGTCGAAGTTGTCGGCATCTATATGCGAAAAATTGACCCCGCCTTTGATACCGAGGTTAAATTGTGCCTTTGCACTGATAGTAACTGCAATCAGTAATGCGACACTTAAAAAGAACTTTTTCATAGTAGTAGTTAATTTAGTTTATAAACAGGTTAGATGCTAACCTATAGCAAAGGTTTAAACAATTCCCAAGCCAATTTATTGACTTGGCTACCGCAGAATTTTTCTATTTTTGCTCCAAACATTTTGATACCAATGGCAGAGATCAGCATCAGCAATAAGGATTGGGCGCGTGTAAAGATCAAATTACAGCGCAAATACAACCATTTAACCGATGAACAGCTGCAATACACCGAAGGGCAGGAAGAGAGCCTGATAAACCGCGTAATGGGCCTGGTGAACCGCGATCGGCGCTATGTTGTGTTCACTTTGAAGAAAGCTTTGGTGAATATCGACAATAACCGCCTGTAGCTAATACAGTACATTTTTGGCTCATAAAGGGTCAATTTGGTCTTTTTGCCGTCTTTTATTTTTTAGCGCTACCGTCTATTACTGCAAGCGCTTTTTCTAACTCAGCATCTTTTCCCTCGGCTAATGCAGGTTCAACCGCTATCTGTGGCTTAATACCTATATTGATAAACTCGGTTCCGTCAGGAAATTCGTCGGCCTTTGCGCATACACGCGCAGTAACGCCAAGAGGCAGTTTAATAGACAAAGGTTGACCGGAACTGCCGTTGGTAGCTTGCCCGATACGGGTGACGTTTTTACTGTAATTAAGATAGATTAGGAAGTCTTCGGC
>JAICXZ010000277.1 GCA_025934475.1 Mucilaginibacter sp.
AGTGAAATCGAAATCTTTATCGTTCACATTAAGTAAAGGAGAGTAGTAACTAGTGTTAAAAACAGGCCGGGTAGATTGTACTTGTAGTTCACCGCTGAAATTGCTATTGCCATCCCAGCTAGTGAGATTAAGCACAAAAGTGCAATCAAAGCGTTCCTGGGGAAGGATCTGATCCTGGCACCATTTCCGGCCATTCAGGAAATCCTTCATCGATGTTTCCAGCGACTGGAAAATGTGCCTGTTGCTGGTCTGTATCTTTCCCGAAATAACTTTTACCTGCGCATTCAGATCCTGCGCCGAAGCCGAGTAGCACAGGCAAATTAATAATATGAAAATGCTAATTCTACGCATTGATCAATTCGGCAACTTTACGACATATATCTGCGGCAACCTCGTCTTTATTCTTCAATTTAAACGTAGTTTTCTGCAGTTTATGATCTATGATGGTTATCTTGTTGGTGTCGGTCCTGAAACCGGCGCCCTTATCATTCAACGAATTTAATACAATAAAATCAAGGTTTTTCTTCTGGAGCTTCTCGATGGCATTTTTTTCCTCATCGTTCGTCTCTAAAGCAAACCCTACAAGAATCTGGCCACTCACCTTATGTTGCCCCAAAGTTTTTAATATATCGGTGGTTTTTTTGAGCTCGATATTCAGGCCCTTATCCTGTTTCTTTATCTTTTGCACCGAAACGGTGACCGGGGTATAATCGGCCACAGCTGCGCTCATCACGCATGCTTTCGACTCGTGATAATAGCGCAAACAAGCATCCAGCATTTCGGCAGCCGAGGTTATATCAACACGATTGATGTTTTTATACTTTGATACCTGTGAAGTGGGTCCTGCAACTAAAGTAACATCTGCCCCCATAGACGCAAAGTTATCCGCGATAGCAAATCCCATTTTGCCGGATGAATGATTGCCGATAAAGCGCACAGGATCTATAGCCTCATAAGTTGGTCCGGCTGTCACCAATATTTTCTGACCAGCTAATGGCAGTTTGCTTTTAATGTCCGATTCCAGGAAAGCAGTAATTTCTTCCGGTTCAGCCATGCGGCCCTCGCCATGCAAGCCGCTGGCGAGTTCACCCGTGCCAGGTTTGATCAATATATTCCCGTAAGATTGTAATTGCTGAATATTATGCTGCGTTGCTTCATGCTTCCACATATCCAGGTCCATGGCAGGGGCAAAATAAACAGGGCATTTGGCCGAAAGGTATACCGCGGTAAGCAAGTTATCGCTTTGGCCAGTTGCCATTTTACTCATAGTATTGGCGCTTACCGGCGCTATCACAAAAAGATCGCCCCAAAGCCCAAGTTCCACATGGTTGTTCCATTCACCGGTTTCTGGCGTAAAGTATTCGACCAGAACAGGCCTTTTAGAAAGCGTTGAAAGAGTTAGCGGTGTGATGAAATTAGTAGCATCAGGTGTCATCACCACCTGTACATCGGCTCCGGCCTTGACCAAAAGTCTGATTAATGTTGCCGACTTGTAGGCTGCTATACTGCCGCAAATGCCAAGAATGATTTTTTTGCCTTCAAGCATATAAGCTCAAAAATAAAAAAACTCCCCCTATTGGGAGAGTTCTATTTAAGTTTTACGCAGTCAGTAAGGACAGAATTACTCCTTAGTTGGATTGCGGTAGTAGATCTTGTCTTCCAAAAACTCTTGAACAGCTACCAATGATGGTTTTGGCAGTTTTTCGTAATGTTTCGAAATTTCAATTTGCTCGCGGTTTTCGAATACCTCTTCCAGGTTATCGTTTGATGAAGCGAACTCAGAAAGTTTTTGGTGCAACTCTTCCTTCACATTGTTCGAAATCTGGTTTGCACGTTTCGCCATGATAACGATCGACTCATAGATGTTGTTGGTTTTCACATCCAGATCACGCAAGTCGCGTGTCTGAGTAGTGGTTGCTACGGTGCCTTTATTTGCAGTATTGGTCATATCAATTTTATTGAACTGGTGCTTTTTGATTGGTATTTATTTTTTCTGTGGGCGTATTGCCGCTCAGAGAATCTCTTTTTTCGAAACGACGAGCATATTTGGCATCGCTGGCCCATTGTGCCAAAGTGCGTTTTGCCTTGGCCATACCTTGCTCGCTATCCTTTTTTAACGAAACAGCGTCAGCCAGGTATTTGCTGGTAGGATATTTTTCGGCAAACTGCTGCTCAAAGTTAACGGCCTGGCTAAAACGGTCCTGCTGTTTAAACTCACTGCTGTGCTGAGCATATTGGTATTGCGCTTTGATAGTCAAATATTCCATCTCCTCAGCATATTTGGTGTCAGGATAGTCGCGCAGTACGTTGCCAAAATCGATTACAGCTGCCTGGTAGTCACCGATGGTCAGATACAATTTGGCATTTTCGTATGCTTTGCGCTCCAGCTTGTCGCGCAGGTTTTGAATCAGCTTTGATGCTTCAGCAACACGATCGCTCTTGGGATACAGGTTGATGAACAACTGCAGCTTGTCGATAGCCTTGGTGGTATTCTCCTGGTCGAGCGAATAGATCGGCGAATCAAGATAATAGCAGTATGCGCTCATAAAGTTACACTCCTCAGCACGCTGGCTGGATGGGTAGGTATCCGAAAATTGTTTGAAATGATAGCTGGCAGAAGTATAATCTTTCAGCCTGTAGTTACAGTAAGCATAGTAATAATAAAGATCCTCTGCCTGTGCTTGTCCGCGGTAACGCTGTACCAGGGTTTCGAACAACTCGAGCGCCTTATTATAGTCCTTCTTATTATAGTAAGCGATAGCAGCCTGGTATTTTTTGGCATTATCGTTACTTGCTTTTAATTTCTCAAACTTGCTTTTGCAGCCTGCAACAGCAATCATCAGCACAATTAAAAGCCCGGATAATATAGGACGTTGTTTTTTAAACATTTTGCAAAGATACGGTAAATTATAAATCAGTCAATTATTTATTTGACAGCGAAGATATAACGGCGGCGTTGCGGTTAAAAGTATTTAACATCTTTTAACGGTTCGGTGCTTATTTCGCCAGTTCCTCAGCGGCACCTTACAACTGTAGGCTTTGTTGTTTATTTTGTCCAATTTTTGTCGGCTTCAAACGCCTTCAAAATTCTGAAGGTAGCGTCGGCCCAATGGTTCCTGAATCCCATGCCACCAGTTTTGCCGGTTAGGTAAGTTGTATAGAGCAACGTTTTTGAATTCATGTCAACAAAGGTAACCCAGGCGCCTTCTGTGTTTGTATCTTTATCCATGCCCTCAATAAAAAAGAGCATCCCGATGCCGGTCTTGCCCTGGTAATCATAATTTTTTACCAGGTTGGCAATGTTTTGCTCGGTAAGTGTTTTAAAATCGGCATGGTTTTTAGAAACGAGGTCTCTGTTAATAGCATCGTTTGCTTTTCCGGTAACGCTGATAGCATTATCTACATAGGTGCGGTGTGTTGCCCTTGCCACATTGAACTTCTGGGGCTCGGTCAGGAATATATAATTCCAGGCTGATATATATGATTTTATTGCGCCTGTGGATGTCGCATCGGTCTTACTGCCTTCTTCCGATGCCGGGGCTATAATATATTTAGCTTGTGTATAATCAAGTCCGAGCCATGTAATTGGCGTTTTCCCGTCAAAAACATCTGCTTTTGATTGCGCTAAAATAGACTGCGCGCTTAATACCATGCACAGCAAAACCGAGAACCGTCCAAGTTTGGTAATCATTTTCATATAAGTTGTTGTTTTAATAAATTTAATAATTGCAATATTTATACTGGCAGCGAATTTAATTCATCCAAATTAAAATCATATTAAAAAAGATGTCACGCACTTTGGGAATTGCACTTTCACGGCGGATTGCACGGAAGTCATATATAATATACAGCCTTTTCGCTCTTGCCTTTAGAAACGATAAAAAGCATTCCTTATATTAATTTAACATCTTTTACGCTTCTGGTTCATAGATCATATTTTGACGTAGATTGTTGGTTGGTCTTTTCGGTACGGTAGTGCGAGTCATGAACCATGATCTGCCAACTATGAACTATTTCTGTAACATATTCTGTGAATTGATACCTATTAGCTGATAGCAATTAAGGCGTGAAGAATAAGCAAGATCATTTTCTGCAACTGATGGAAGACAATAAAGGCATTTTGTATAAGATCGCCAAAATCTACCAGGATGACGCTGACGATCGTAACGATCTGTTGCAGGAGATGACGCTTCAATTATGGCTGGCTTTCGATTCATTTAGGGGCGAAAGTAAATTCAGTTCGTGGATGTATAGGGTGGCGCTCAATACGGCAATCGTCTTTTTCAAAAAAGAAAAACGCCGGCCCGATGATCAGCCGCTGGCTTATGATATAGAACGACCTGATGAGTTGTCGAATTCTGCAGAAAAGGAAGAGCAACTCTCGATATTTTATAAAGCGGTAGCGAGATTGGGCAAGGTAGAAAAGGCCTTGATCTATTTATATATGGAGAATCAGCCATATGATGAGATTGCAGCGCACCTGGGTATAACGAAAGTTAATATGCGGGTGAGGCTCAATCGTGTAAAGAACAAATTGAAGGATATTATAAAAGAGATGAATTATGAATATTGATGATTTGAAAGACGCCTGGAGCCAGGACGAGCCCCGGGATATGAAGCTGTCGGTAAGTAAGGAAATGTTGGGTAAAACAACCTCCGCGGTTTCGAGTATCAGGAAAAAGATGCGGGCCGAATTTATAGCCCTGATGGTTTGTTACGCTATTATAGTTTGGTTTTTATTTAGCGGATACCAGTCATCTGTCTTTACTGATATGATCAGGATATTACTTTTCAGTATATTGTTGCTAAATGGGTTTTACTATTTCCGGTTTTATGTTTTTTATAAAACAATGGGCCGATACGATCTTAATATGAAAAGCAGCCTGCGTAAGATCGTATATGAACTGGAACTTAATACCGAGATATATAAAACATACAGTTTCTCGGCCACGCCCCTTTCTGTACTTACCGCAGGCGCGGCCATTGCCGGCAAACTGCACTTCATTCATTTGCAAAATATTCTTTCACACAGCGGTAACATTCCGGTAAATATTATGCTATGGATATGTTCTACGATAGTGATATCCTACATTATTACCTATTTCTGTATCAGTTTGGCCGTGCGTGTGACCTATGGCAAATATATTAATGAGCTGAAACAGGTAATGAACGATTTGGACGACAACGATTAGTTCGTGGTCGGCGTACTTGCGATGAACCATTAACTATGAACTGTCTGAAATTTTTCACCCTGATTTGTAGCGTGTTGTAAATACACTCGATATTTTTTTGAAGAAACATTTGACGGGGCGAAAAATCTATCTACCTTTGCAGCCCGCAAACGAGGAAGCGGGTTGTTCTGAAAGACGCTGAAAACGCAAAATTTGAAAAAAAATAAAAAAGTTTTGCAGAAGAAAAAAA
>JAICXZ010000303.1 GCA_025934475.1 Mucilaginibacter sp.
CCTTGATTTTATTTTTGGACGAAAAGTATTTCTTATCTCTTGCTACACAAACAACCTCGTGCCCTTTTTCGGTTAGATACGGAATAAGGTGGGTTGCGATGTAGCTATTGGAACCGGCAATTAATACCTTCATATTATGCTGTACAACAATAATAATAAAAAGGTGTTTTTACAATCCGCATTAAAAACTCAACTTAAAATCGGGCAGCCTTTAAATGATCTTTGCGAATCTCTCAGGTGTGGTATTTTATGATTTTGAAAGCGCATGTTCACAACCGCAAAATGTTTTATCCATGTCAAATAACACGCATAATTAGGGTTTAAACATATTTTATTGCAAATTTGTAGGTTGAATGGCCGGCGCAAGTGCCGTATATTTAAAGAATGAGCGGAAAGACAATATTAATTTGGTTTAGGAACGATCTTCGTATCCATGATAACGAAATATTGCTTGAAGCTAGCCGGAAGGCCGACAAAGTACTCCCCGTTTATTGTTTTGACCCTTTTTATTTCAAGACAACATCACTTGGTCTACAAAAAACAGGCAATATCCGCGCTAAGTTTTTGCTGGAATCAGTTGCCGACTTGAGGGCCAATTTGCGCAGAATGGGCGGAGAACTCATCGTGCAAACCGGCAGTCCGGCTGAGATTATTCCTCAACTTGCTCAACAATACCAGGTAAGCGAAGTTTATCATCACCGCGAAGTAGCGTTTGAAGAAACGGAAATATCTGAGGCTGTAGAAACTGCTTTGTGGAAGATTAAACTTAACCTGAAGCATTTTATAGGGCATACCTTATATCATAAAGAGGATCTGCCTTTCCCGATCAAAGATATTCCGGACAGCTTTGCCACTTTTAAGAAAAAAGTTGAGCGTGATAGCGAAGTGCGTCCTTGTATCGAAACACCAGAACGAATTGTGGTTCCGGAAATAGCGGACGCCGGCGTTATCCCCGCGCTTACCGATCTTGGGTTAGCTGAACCGGTTGATGATCCGCGTGCCGATTTTCGATACCACGGCGGCGAGACCGCTGCTTTGGCACAGTTATATCAATATATCGATAAACTGGATCCGAATCAATTCAATAAATCGGCAAAACATCATAATGATAATCCTTCAAGATTGTCGGCCTGGATATCGCTCGGTTGTTTGTCGCAGCGCATGGTTTACCATAAGGCGATGGAGCACACCAATGGTACTCACGCATCTAACTCACCGCTGATACTTGAATTGCTGTGGCGGGATTATTTCCGCTTCATGTTTAAAAAATATGGCAAGCAGTTCTTCAACCCTGAGGGATTTAAAGAAGAAGCGCCTGAGTTGGCCGCAAATCAGGATAAGCTTTTTGAGCAATGGAAGGACGGAAAAACCGGCGTACCATATGTTGATGCAGCGATGCATGAATTGAATGCTACGGGATATATCAGCAATCAGAAACGCCAGGTTGTTGCCACTTACCTTGTCAACTATCTTAAGGCCGACTGGACCAAGGGCGCTGCCTATTTCGAAGATAAGTTGATCGACTACTCACCTGCAAGCAACTGGGGCAACTGGGCCTTTGTGGCCGGCGTTGCCAACGATGCACGCGATAATCGCTATTTCGCAGGCGTAAAGCAAACCGAAAACCTGGAAACCGACAGCGATTTTATTAATACCTGGTTGCCTGAAGATAGCAGTAACCTGGTAGTATTCTAATTAACACGGGAACTTCGCCCTGATTTAGTTCAATTTTAGCGTATTGAAGAAGATGTTTTTTTCGTTGATGTCGTGCCTGTCCGGCATCATGGCGCCAAGAGTGTAAATTCTCCCGTCAACAATCAAAATTAAAAGACCCACTTTTAATCCCATCGCAGGTTTTGCTCCATCAACGTTATAGCAAGTGTAACCGTGCCATTTGCCCGCCTTCATTTCACCCAGATTGAGTCCTGGTTGCGATGCAGACATTGCTGCCTTCAATCCATCCGGAAAGCCAGGTGATGAAACAGCTCTCGTTAGTGTAGCAGAATCAACTTCAGCCAGTTTGTATGCAAGACAAACCAGGCTGTCTGGTGTATGTGCCATAACGCCCCTGTTAATGGTCTCGGGCTGAGTGGGCAGTTTAACTGATAATTTTTCATCGATTTTATAATTGACCCAATTATCGGTTTGCGCATAGGCGAAATTGAGCAATGTAATGGCAGAGATGAGTGTAAGGATTAGTTTTTTCATGAGCTAATTTTCAATCTCATAAAAGTAATAAAATTAGTCGTATTTGAAACCCAGGGATATGTCTGGTTGTTGTATAATATACTGTTCGGTATAAAAATAAACCCTATTTTTCGCTTCAATTCGGTTTTGAGGTAATTTATTACAACCTTTTGTAAATAAATTAGAAAGTTTCCAAACCGATATACTTATTTTTGTACCGATTTTTTGATTGGTTTCTGCATGGATCGCCTAAATTATATTGACAGTGGCAACGCTGCCTACATAAACTCTCTCTACGAAGCATATACAAATGACCCTGAGTCGGTCGAATTTGGTTGGCAAAAGTTCTTCGAAGGCTTTGACTTTGGCCGTGAGGCCAGGGGGCCCGTTACGGCCGCTACTGACGGTGAAACACCGGATCATTTCCTAAAGGAGATCAATGTGCTCAACATGATCAACGGTTATCGCAACCGTGGGCACTTGTTCACAAAGACCAACCCTGTGCGCGAGCGGCGCAAGTATTTCCCAGGCAAAGAGCTCGAAACTTTCGGGTTAAGCGAAGCCGATCTCGACACGGTTTTTAATGCCGGTGTTGAGGTGGGGATGGGACCTGCCAAGCTGCGCGACATTCGTGAAATGCTGGAGCAAACCTATTGCCAGGCAATAGGTGCTGAGTATAAATATATCCGCAACCCTTATAAAGTGAAGTGGTTTGAGGACCGCATGGAAAGCACGCGTAATACGCCTTCGTTTACAACCGAGGAAAAGCTTAAAATGCTGGATAAGCTAAACCACGCGGTTATTTTCGAGAATTTTTTGGGAACCAAATTCCTGGGCCAGAAACGTTTTTCGCTTGAAGGAGCCGAGGCTATGATACCGGCGCTTGATTCGGTAATTCAAAAAGGTTCTGAACTGGGTATCCAGGAATTTATCATAGGTATGGCTCACCGCGGCCGTTTGAACGTGCTGGCCAATATCATGGAGAAAACTTACAAAGAGATTTTCTCGGAGTTTGAAGGTAAAACCTATGACGCGGATTCAGGAGCCGGCGGTGACGTAAAATATCACCTTGGCTACTCAACCGACGTTGAAGGACGCAATGGTAATAAGGTTCACCTGAGCCTTTGCCCTAATCCTTCGCACCTGGAGGCAGTGGATCCTGTTGTTGAAGGTTTGACCCGTTCCAAAATCGACTTTAAATATGACGGTGATTACACCAAAATAGCGCCAATATTGATCCATGGCGACGCTTCTATAGCTGGTCAGGGTATCGTATATGAGGTGCTGCAAATGGAGAAGCTGGAAGGTTATCGCACCGGCGGTACCATCCACCTGGTGATCAACAACCAGATAGGCTTTACCACCAACTTTAAGGACGCTCGTTCGAGCACTTACTGTACCGATATTGCCAAAACAGTGCTTTCGCCTGTTTTCCACGTAAATGGAGATGACGTGGAGGCATTGGTTTATACCATTAACATGGCGATGGAATATCGTCAAACATTCCATGACGATGTTTTCATAGATATTTTATGCTACCGCCGTTACGGTCACAATGAGTCGGATGAGCCTAAATTTACTCAGCCTTTGCTGTATAAAGCGATAGAAGCGCATCCAAATCCACGCGAGATATATTATAATCATCTGTTAGAACAGGGAACTATAAACCCCGACCAGGCCCAGGTGATGGAAAGAAATTTCCGCGACTTGCTGCAGCAAAAGCTTGATGAATCAAAAGCTGAAGACAGATTTACGGATACACTGCAAATGTTTGAAGGCGCATGGGAAGGGTTACACCTGGCGTCGGAACAGGATTTCAGCAAGTCGGTAACTACAGCTGTACCGAAAGACGAACTGATCGAGATCGGTAAAAAAATAACATCGCTGCCTAAGGACAAAGAATTTTTCAAGAAGATTGAGAAGCTGTTTGAAGAACGCAGCAAGATGGTTAATAAAACACTTACGTTTGACTGGGCAATGGGCGAATTGCTCGCTTATGGTACGCTGCTTAAAGAGGGGCATTCGATCCGCTTAAGCGGCGAAGACGTAAAACGCGGCACTTTCTCACATCGCCACGCGGTGTTAACGCTTCCGGATTCGGAAGATGAATACACGCCGCTGGATACCTTAGACACTGACGCCAAATTCAGTATTTATAACTCACTGCTGTCGGAATACGGCGTTTTAGGCTTCGAATATGGTTACGCTTTAGCGAATCCAAATTCGCTCACCATTTGGGAAGCTCAATTCGGTGACTTTTTTAACGGTGCGCAGATTATTGTTGACCAATACGTAGCCAGCGCCGAAACTAAATGGCAGCGCGGTAATGGTTTGGTAATGTTGCTGCCTCATGGTTATGAAGGACAAGGCCCAGAGCACTCTTCAGCGCGGATTGAACGTTTCATGGAGCTTTGCGCCGATAACAATATTCAAATAGCAAACTGCACGACCCCGGCCAACTTTTTCCATGCGTTGAGAAGGCAATTGCACCGCGAGTTCCGTAAGCCGCTGATCATTTTCACACCGAAGAGTTTGTTGCGTTCGCCAAAATGCGTGTCGCCTTTAGTTGATTTTACCGAGGGCAAGTTCCAGGAGGTGATTGACGATAGCTACGCTGACCCGAAGAAGGTAAAACGCGTGTTATTCTGTAGCGGTAAGATCTATTATGACCTGCAGGAGAAACAGCAAACCGACGGGCATAAGGAGGTTGCGATTATTCGTATCGAGCAATTGTATCCAACCCCTGAACAGCAAATGCTAAAGATCAAAGCTAAATACAGTAAGGCTACCGAGTTCTTTTGGGCTCAGGAGGAACCGGAAAACATGGGGGCCTGGCCATATATCTGCCGCAAATTCCGCAAGAGTGAATTGCAGTTGGATGTAATTTCGCGCAACGAAAGCGCCAGCACGGCAACCGGTTTTGCAAAGCAGCATGCCGCACAGCAATTGTATATTATCTCGAA
>JAICXZ010000473.1 GCA_025934475.1 Mucilaginibacter sp.
CTTCCGAAATTGAAGGATGAACCAGTACGTCGGCAGCCTGGATATATTTGATAACATCCGTTTGTCTGCCTAAAAAACTAACATGGTTATCCAGCCCAGATTCGGTGACGAATTCTTTCAGTTCAGTCTCCAACGGTCCCGTGTCAAGCAAAACAAGTTTTATGTCCAAACCCATGGCAGCGAGTTTTTTGACCGCCTTCAATAATGTAAGATGATTCTTATTTTGGACCATACGGCCTATGCTGACAAGGTTTAAAGTACGATTATTTGCGGATGGATAAGAATCGCCTTTGGCCGCGCATTGATAATAATCAAAATTGTAGTACAAGGGCATCACAATAATCTTCTTTTCCGGTACATTTTCGTGCTGAACCATCTGGTTTTTACATCGTTCTGAGACTACCAGTATCTTTTTTGAGAAAATATTGACTAGCCTATCGAGACGTAATGCATTTTTATTACCCGAGAGATAAACATCATCCGAATGATGCCGCATCGGAAAAACTGCCGCCTTTAAAAAAAACCGGCTAAAAGCCGCGACAAGATTAAGATACTGTAAATGCGGAAACACAAAATCGATCTCATGCTTCCTGCCAAATTCAATCAACGTTTTGCAATGGCTGTAAAAGCCATTGCATGGTATTGCAAACACCTGCGCGCCAAGTTTCGAAGCAAATTCGTGAAGCGCACCGGCCGGGCTTGTCGTCAACAGGTAAACCGCATGACCTCTTTTGATAAGGTCTTCGATTGCCGTCACAATAAACACCGACAGATATGAACTATTATAGTAGAAAACTATGCGCATCAGTTTACGTATTCATTGTTCTCTATAGTCGGGGCGACTTTCAGATTCCGTTTAAAATATAGTTTGAAGCCTCGCCGTATATATTTCTGATAAATGGCTGCCACAAGAATCAGGCAAAAGAAATAACCCAAAGCCGATGTTATAGCATATTGGTTCACCTTTACTATATGCAATAGCGTGTAGTCAGTTCCGATAGTGAACAGGATCACCAGCGGGCAGATAAAATAATAGATGTGATTATGCCTTTTGTAATAGATGAGTCCAACCAGAATCAGGTATAAGCTGTAAAAATATTGTCCTGCCAATAAGAGCAGCAAGTAGTAAAGTGCTGGATGGAATTTGGGTGATATAAAGAACCTGAACATCACCGGTGTTAACACTGCCAGACCAGCCAGGACCGCTGTAAGAAAAAGAACATACCGCATCACCACGGAAGCAACTTTGGACCTGTTCCCATTCATCAGATTCTCATATAAAAAGGGATAGAACGGTGTCACAAAAGCAGTTGTTATCACTGTGAGTATAAATGCAAACTGACCCGCCAGACCATATAAACCTGCTTTGGCCGGCCCGTAAAAATAATTCACCATGAAGGTATCGCAATTATACATGGTGAAGGACATGAAAAACAGCGGTATTGCCGGAAAGCCGCGTTTCAGGATAAGCAGGAGCCATTTTTTTGAAAAGTTGAAAATGATCAGCCTGTTTCTCACCAGGAAGACAATGCCAACGAGAGATATAATCAGGATATTTAGAAAAATGCTTTTTACCCGGCCAATGTACCCATCGTGGCAAAAACCGATGAAGTAAATGGCCAGCGATAGCTCTAATGTAGTCTTGATGACGGCCATTATTCCGAAGAACACTGGCCGGCGTTGATTACGCAGAATGGAAAAAAGATAGTCGCAGAAAAAGTTAAAGAAATTGAGCAAACATATCAGGTACAAAATACTCTCAGACAGCCCTGTTAGGCTGGTAAGTTCGTGGTGAAAAATCCAGACTATTGCCATCATCACAGGGAGCCCTACCACCGGAACAAGTATTGAAGTACTGACGAAGGTCTGCATTTCCCGGTGCTGAAAACCCTGGTATTCTACCGTAAAAGTTTCTCCTATCCCCATGCTCATCAATGGGGCAAGCAGGAAAAATGCATTAGAAAAAATAGTGATAAGACCATAATCGCTCTGCGAAAGGTAATGGGTAAAAAAGGGTAGTAATAAGAAGGAAATGGCCTTGGTAGCAAAACCGGTGACCGTATAAATACCAAATGCCTTGAAAAAATTCAACTCGTTACATTTTGAGGATTAACCCTTCACGAAATTATCCCTGAACTGCGCAAAAGTTATTTTTAGCCCCTCTTTAAAACCAATGATCGAATCGTAGCCAAGCAGATGTTTTGCTTTGCTGATGTCCGCCAGGCTATTCATGATATCGCCAGCCCGGGGATTTTTGTATTCAGCGGCGATTTCTTTTCCTGAATTTTCGTTAACTATTTGCCATAATTCGTTTAACGATATCCTTTCTCCTCCAGCAATATTATAAACCTGGTTTACTGCCTCCGGCGACTCTGCAAAAAAAGCCCTGATGTTCGCCTGCACCGCATTTTCCACGAATGTGAAATCGCGGGTTTGCTCGCCTGTACCAAAGATCGACGCTGGTTGATCTTCATGCACGGCCTTCAAAAACAATGGGATCACGGCCGCGTACTGACCTTCCGGACTTTGGCCGGGGCCGAAAACATTAAAATAACGCAGACCTATTGATTTCAGTCCGTAGACACGTGAAAATACCCCCGCGTACAATTCGGCAACCTGTTTAGTCAAAGCATAAGGGGAAAGGAGCGCTCCGGTACGACTCTCGATTTTCGGAAGCTCGGGGCTGTTGCCATAAACGGAAGAAGATGACGCATAAATAAATCGCTTGACAGAGCCACTATCCTTAACAGCGCAAAGCATATTTAAAAAACCCGATATATTAACATCGTTGGTGGTTACCGGGTTTTTAATAGAACGAGGAACAGAACCAAGCGCCGCCTGATGACTGACGTAATCAATCCCATCAACAGCAAGCCGGCAGGTATCGGGGTTGCGAATATCGCCCTCTATTAATTCAAATGCAGGATTGTCGGCAAAAGGCGCCAAATTATGACGGAACCCAGTAGAAAAGTTATCCAGCACACACACCTTGCCTGCTTTATATTTCAGCAAGTATTGCACCAGGTTTGATCCAATAAAGCCGGCGCCGCCTGTCACCAGGAATTTAAATTTGCTCAGGTCTTTTTTATGGTATGGGATATCGTACATCGTTCTCATCATTGATAAAGGTTAGGTAATAGGTTTTTTATAGAATCTATTTTTCGTTAGTGTTTTAACAGTGAAGAATCCCGACACCAAAAAAAACGCCAGCGCCGACGATATAGCAACATACTTGATAGCGTTTTCCCGTATAGCCGGCAGGGGTAGCTCGGGGTCATCTATGATGCGATATAAGGGTGTTTCTTTTTGCAGATTAATCTTGGCGATTTCCAGATTACGCATCACTTCAGCATAAGCCGCTGCAAAGGCTGCAGCTTTCGCCTGGTTAAACATCATCCCCGACCGCTGGATACTTACCGCGGGGTTAAGGTTATAAGTCTGGTCGCTCATGGAAGCTGTAGACGAAAAAGTGTGGCTCAATACGCCCGCCAGACTATCCGCTTCGTGCTGCAGCAACCTTACACTGGCGGCTGACACCCTTGTTTTTGTATCGATAAAATACTGCGAAGTTTCGTGAAGTACCAGTTTCGAAGTATAGTAAGCAATATTAGGATCGGTGGAAGTGGACGTAATCAGATAAATGATCAGTTTTTTATCCTTCTTAAAAACTATAAATGAATTGCTCACCCGGGTAATAATTAACCTGTACAAATCTCTCTGCCCGGGCGAGAATTTGTCGGGGTTGTTGCCGAAGGCTCCAAGTGATGCAAACCGGTCGCCATATTGCTTCCTGGCGATAAGATTAAGAAGTGTCAGGTGTTTTCCGGAATCGGTTTCACTCAGCAGCGCCTTACCTATCAATGTCCTGGATTTGAAAAGCTCTATGATGTTATCGCCCGAAAAAATATTATCCGGATTACTGGTAATACCGTCAAAGCCTAGCTGAGAAGCAAGGTTAACGACGCCC
>JAICXZ010000433.1 GCA_025934475.1 Mucilaginibacter sp.
AGTAGGTTCAATGTCCCGTATCCCTTGCTGATCACAGGCTATACCCCCGCGGGCGGCGAGCCTGTAAAAAGCCTTCCGCAACTTGCAAACTATATGGGTTTCCCTACAACCATCATTATAGACAAACAAGGCAACGTAAGCAAAATTCACACAGGGTTTAATGGTCCCGGGACAGGTAAATATTATACCGAGTTTATAACCGAATTTGAAAAGCTGACGGAGAATTTGCTGGCGGAGAAATAACGTCGTAGAGACGCAAAATTTTGCGTCTCTACCTGGCCTGTTCAACAATGATCTTATCGAGGTTATGCAGGTACCTTCGCCCTGTCTTTTGATCCAGCATTGATACCATTTGCAGGCTTTCGGGCAGATCAGCTATTTTTTTGCCATTCTTTTCCAATACGATGTACACATGATCGCCGATTTCGGTATTGAACAGTTCGTTCCAGGAGTATACAACCTTGTACCCATCGGAGCCCGTGCATAAAAAATAGAACTGGCTAAATAAATGCGGCGTAGCATTAAATTGGCTATGATTTAAAATATCTTTTAATAACACCCCTTTCAGGTTTTCATCGCCATGTTTAAAGTTGCCCACGTGATCGGTTACTTTGATATTGCCGAGGTTCTTCAGGGGATAACTATTAAGCGAATCCATCGTGATTACCAATTCCTTTTTAATATCTCCTGATATAATGAACTGGTGAGTGGGTTTATAGGTAGTTTTTTCCTGTGCCAGGGCTCCAAAGCCGCACAGCAAAAGACTATCAAAAAGTATTTTTTCATTGGTGAGAGTGTTTGGGTAAAGATAACAAAAAAGGGCCCGAAGGCCCTGCCTTAAAACAAATACAACTTACATTTTACTAGTATCCTTACCCATTTTGCCCTTCTTCATCTTTGAAGGTTTCTTTTTGTTCATCTTGCTATCCATTTTGCCCATCTTATCCATCTTGGCCATTTTATTAGTGTCGATGGCTGTTGCATGGATGGTACCTGCCTGAACATTGATAGCGAAAAGTGAAGCGATAACAGCGGCAACTGCTGCTCTTGAAAGAATTGATTTCATACTGATGTTTTTTTGTTTCCTGGTAATTGGTTTTTGAATTATTTACCCCTTTGTCGGGCGCCAATTTTAAACCTTACAATTTTTTTCAGTTTTTATTCAATTCGTCCTCGATGCGGTCCTGCATTTCTTTTTTTACTTCGTCGGTGAGTTTTACGTCATGCTTCGTGGTGTCCAGAAACAGCTGACGTATCATCTGGTTGATCTTCGTGGTTTGGGCCTGGTAAAGCCGGCACACACCACACCCGAAGAGATGTATTCTCAAAAATATCTTTTCGCGCAGGGTAAGCCGCCCAATCAGCTTCTTCTCGATCAGGAAGGTGGCGTGCTTACAGTTATGTGTGATCTTGTCTAATGCGCCCATACTCATATCCAGTTTTTCTGAAGGCAGGCCCTCAGGTTTAATTTAGCACGATGAATGATAACCCAAAAGTTGGAGGACGTCAGCTTCAACTCGGCCAGGATGATGTCTGTTGCCTCATCATCCATGTGCTTCATCGTAAATACAGATAGCCAAAGCGCAGGCAACTTTTGCATGCATTTCATCAATATATGATCGAACTCCTTGCTCCGTAGTGGATCATAGTCATCTATTCCGAAATGTTTTGGAGCCGGCTCACTGTTCCAATGCCCGTCATCGGGATTAAAAAAACCTGTTTGTTCGTCTTCGGCCTGCCTGACATCAGCGTTTAATAACACCGATGACTTTTTCCGGTAGTGATCAATGATCTTATTACGCAGGATGGCCGTGAGCCAGGTGCGCTCCGAGCTTCGGCCCTCAAAAGTATTGATCTTTTCGAGCGCCGCCAAAAAGGTTTCCTGTACCAGGTCACGTGCCTGTTCCTCGTCGTTCACACGGGCGCGCGTGTAGGCATACAGGTAATCGGCATGGGCCCGTACCCAGCTGTGCGGATCGATATGAATATTCATTCCACTTTTGTCGTAAATTTATTCAAATCCTTACAGCCATTTTTAAATAAGCAGAAATAACCTTTGCATGATTAAATTCTAGCACCCCAATAAAAAGATTTAATTTTATTGTAAGGAATAAACCATTACCCCGACCAATTGCGTAAATACAGAAACAGATAACATGAAAGGCATTAAAATATTTTTTGGATTAGCGCTTATAGCAACATTGGCGACCGCATTTGTTTGTGCCAATACGTCAAAGGCAAATCCGGCCGAAAAAGGCTTTGCGGTAGTTGAACTATTTACATCCGAAGGCTGTTCAAGCTGCCCGCCTGCAGATGCACTGATCGCCAAAGTACAAAAGGAGAGCGCCGGTAAGCCGATTTATATATTAGCTTACCATGTAGATTATTGGAACCGTTTAGGATGGAAAGATGCTTTTAGCGATGCGGCTTATTCGCAAAGACAAAGAGGCTATTCGCAACGGCTGAAGTCGGAGGTTTACACGCCGCAGGCTATAGTAAACGGCCGGACTGAATTTGTTGGCTCTGAAGAAAACAACCTGCGAAAAGCCATCGAAAATGGTTTGCAAAAGGACGCCAAAACAACATTGATTATTAATAACGTGAGAATTGCAGGCGATAAAGCAGGATTGCAGTACAGTGCCAAAGGCGAAACGAATAATACTTCGCTGCTTGTGGCGCTGGTTGAAAAAAACGCTACCAGTAAAGTAGAACGCGGTGAAAACGCCGGGCGTACTTTATCGCATGTGCAAATCGTTAGAAACTTACAGAGCATCACTCTTTCGGGACATACCGACGGAACCGTTAATATTGTGCTTCCAACAGGGATTAATGCCGGTGGCTGGGAGGTGGTCGCATTTGCTCAAAATAACTCCAACGGCGAAATCACGGGGGCGACCCGGGCGGAGTTGCCTGCGTCTGTAAGCGCCAATGCTAAATGAATTCGATCAATCAGTCTAAATTCGTGCAATTCGTGAAAAAAGTAAATTCGTGAAAGTTATTAAAGAAAAACATCCTTTGATCATGCGCTGGACGCACTGGATCAATTTTCCGGTCCTCACCATTATGATATGGAGCGGGATGCTGATCTATTGGGCCAACGATGAATATAGTATCACCATTTTCGGGCATACTTTTGTGCGTTTCTTCCCCGAGTGGTACTATAAATTACTACATATACCGAGCCACCTGGCGGAGGGTATGGCCTTCCATTTCCTGTTTATGTGGTTCTTTACACTGAATGGGTTTTTCTATGTGCTGTACAGCATTATCTCGGGCGAATGGCGCTACCTGCTGCCGAACAAACAATCGTTTAAAGAGGCCTGGCAAGTGTTGTTACACGATCTGCACATCCGCAAAACTGCTCCGCCGCAAGGAAAATACAATGCAGCACAGCGTATCGCTTATACGGCTATCATTATTATGGGTTTGGGGTCAGTAATCACAGGCCTAGCTATTTATAAGCCCGTGCAGTTTTATTGGCTCACCTGGATGTGCGGAGGATATCACCTGGCGCGAATATGGCATTTTGTGCTGACAATAGGTTATGTGCTTTTCTTCCTGGTACATATTATACAAGTAATACTGGCCGGCTGGAACAATTTCAGGGCTGTGGTATCAGGTTTTGAAGTAGTAAACGAACAGCCGCAACCGGCGGTGAAAACAACAAAAGAAAATGAAGAAGCCTAAGGAAGAATTGACCACCGATCAAAAGATCAGGCGAAGGACCTTTATTTCTTTCGGCCTGTTCGGCTTATATGCCGCCGGTGCTTATGGTGCATGGCGATGGCTATATAAATCGCCGGATGAACCACTGACCGTAACGGGCGGGGCGCACAAACCACTGCGAAAGGCACTGAATAAAACCGAGATATTCTTCAGGCGCCTTACCTTCAACGAAAATCACCTGGTAAAAACCTACCCGAAAGAAATGGCAGAAAAAAATGTGCGGCATAACAGCGACATCGGCTCCGAAGGTGTTTTACCACCGGAAAAATGGAACCTGCAAGTGACCAAAAAGAACGGGCAGGTGATGCAGATATCGCTCGACCAGATCAAAGAGATCCCCAAAACCGAACTAGTGTTTGATTTTAAATGCGTGGAAGGCTGGGATCAAATACAACATTGGGCAGGCGCCAGGTTTGCCGATTTTATCAAGCACTTTGGG
>JAICXZ010000395.1 GCA_025934475.1 Mucilaginibacter sp.
CTGATCAATTACGAAGACCTTAAGAAGCCGGCTTATTATGCTTTTAAATATCTCAATCAACTCGGTAAGACCGAACTTAAAACTGCCGACTCAAGCGCGATTATTTGTAAAAACGACCACGGTGTGCAAGCGCTAATTTGGAATTTTACGATAGACCATCCTGGCGATAGCGTGCATAACCAGGTGTTTTATAAACGAGACCTGCCATCAAAGGACGCACCACCGGTGAATCTCAAACTTAAAGGCCTTAAACGCGGAAAATACACTGTAGATATCTACAAAACTGGGTACGGCGTCAATGACGTTTATACAGCATATTATAAAATCGGTTCTCCTTCGCAGCTGACCCGGGACCAGGTAAAGATTCTTAAAAGGCAGAACTCAGAGGAGCCAATTAGCACTAAGATTTTTGTGGTGAACGGAACTGGACTCCTGGAAGAAAAAGTTCCGTTCAAGCAAAATGATGTTCTTTTGATAAAGATTAGCCAAATTAGATAAACCAGGAATATTTAGAACGATTGCCTGCGATTATCATTTGACGTATTATCGGCAGCATAGTCAACTCTATACCCAAAAGGCGATTTTCTTTAAGTCCTCAATAAAATAGTTCGAGAATTGTACGTCGTCGGCTACTTTAGAAGCCACCTTCACAGTTTTTTTGCTCCGCCCAAAGGCAATCAAATATTAAATACCCCTTTAAGGGGTATATATTTTTTCCCCTTAAGCGGTAAATTTACCTTTCTATAACTGGTGATATTGATCAAATGCACACCCCAGGCGGCAATAAACGCTATATATTCCTGAACCCTCAAAACAAAGGATTTTTCTTGAAGCCGTTGCTAGGGATATTGATGGTGCTTTCTGCTCTGGTCTCACAAGCGCAGAAATATAATTTCAGGCATTACGACCTCACAGATGGTCTATCGCAATCGCAGGTTGTGGCCATTTGTCAGGATAAGGAAAAGCAAATATGGATATCGACTTTGGGTGGCATTAATTGCTTTGATGGTAAAAAATTCAGCTCCTATTCTATTGAAGATGGCCTCATGTCTAATTCTAACTTTGCTATCACCAGTGACCGTTATGGCAACGTTTGGTGGGGTGGAAATAACGGTTTGACAGCTTTTACCAATAAGGGAATCGTTAACTATAAATTTAAAGATAAGATCATTGTCAGGAGTATAATAAAAGTAGTAATTGATCGAAATAATGATATATGGGCCATAGCAGGGGCTAAGTTGTATAAACTGGTGGATAGCCAGCTGGTAGTGCAGGATGTGATGGCAAAAAAAGAGCTCATAACCTCCCTCCAAAAAGATAAGGACGGTAACTTATATGCCGCGTTGTACCGTTCGGGTATATATGAACTCGGAAAAACGGGCTGGAATTTAAAAATCAATGTAAAGGATCAGGTTATCAGGGATTTTGTTTTTAGCGATCGGCTGCCTGGATTGGTCGTATTCATTTCCGATATAGAGCTGTTTCAATGTAACGCCAATCAGTTAGAAAAAATAAAAATTCCTCCTTCATTTTCTGAAGCTTCTGAACTCACTTGTATCAAACAAGATTATTACAAGAATTTGTGGATCGGCACAAATAAAGGCGCTTTTTTGATCAATGGTAAATCCTTGAAATACTTTAATGCAAATAACGGGTTTACCAACGAGCGAGTGCTGAGCATGTATTGTGACGAGGATAACCGCATGTGGTTCGGTATCGATGGGGCTGGGCTTTATAGTTATGAGAATGATGATTTCGTTATTTATGACAAAAGTCAGGGCTTAAATAATGAAACGGTGATGAGCATTGCAAGAGATTCTAAAGGACAGATGTATTGGGGCACCAATGGTGGCGGCCTATGGTCATTTGCTAATGGGAAGCTCAGACAGGAAATTGTTGACAAAGGCGAATCGTCCAAATTGCGTGCTAATTGTTTACTCAATGATACCCATGATAACTTGTGGGTAGGAACGGATAATGTTGGATTGTGGGTGAAACATAAGGTGGCCGGTAAATTTGATTATTCTTCTTTCCCTGCGAAATACAACCTGATATATAACCACCTTGCTGAAGGCCCCTATAATATCGTGTGGACAGCTACTAGCTACGGATGCTTTTATATTGAAAAAGGTACGATGACACAGGTGCCCTCCTTAACCCAGTATTGCTCCTCTGTATTGCCAAAGGGAGCGGATACAGTTGTTGTCGCTACATTAAATGGCATACAATTGGTCAGGAACAAAAAGCTGGATCCCGGTTTTAGCTTGCCTGCTGTGGCGGGTAAAAACGTAGTCACACTATATGCATACGGACCATTTGTTTTATTGGGGACCAATGATTACGGCTTGTATATCTGGAATACGAAGACCAATGCCGTAAATATTATCAATACTAAAAATGGTCTGAAATCGAACACAATTTACAGTATTGATGTCGTAAAAGACGCGTTATGGCTTGGAACGGGCAGGGGTATAAATAAATTCAGGATCACGGATCGAAGTCGGATGACTTTAGTTAAGGAAGCCATTTTCAACCCCATAGTAGAAACTAATCAGAATGCTATATTTCATACCGACACCAATATCTGGGTCGGGACCACCCGGGGGTTATTTGTGTATAAAATAAATCGGCACGAAAAAGCCTCCCCTATTCCTAATACCATCATTCAAAATATATGGCTCCCGGCAAAAATTAAAGATAGTATCAGATACTCTTATCAGAAAGGCTATCGCCTGCCCACAAATTTATCCTTGCCTTCCGATAAAAGCCACCTCGAGATCGGTTTCCAGGCTGTTGATTTTTCCGACAACAGTGAAATTCAGTATCAATATCAATTGGAGGGACTTGATAAAACTTATAGCAAACCGACTGTACATGATTATGTGGAATATCCAAGTTTGCCGCCCGGCCAATACACATTTAGGGTAAGAGCCATTAATAGCGAGGGCCGTTACAAAGCTCCGGCTGTTTTTTCATTTACGATAACGCCGACCTTTGCTGAAAGTGCTGCTTTTAAGATATTGATCATAGCCCTCCTTCTTTCGGCAACTTATGGAACCTACAGATATATAAGCTACCAGGACAGGCGGAAGGCAAAATATATCGAGCGGTTAAAGCTTGAGGAACAGGCGCTCGTGCGCCGGCAAACAGCCGAGGATTTTCATGACGACCTTGGAAATAAACTCACCAGGATTAATCTTTTATCTGAGCTCCTGGATAAAAAAATAACTACTGATAAAACTGGCGAAAAATTGCTGATCACACAGATCAGAACGAGTGTATCGGAGTTGTATTCGGGTACCAAAAATATTTTGTGGGCTTTAAATCCCGACAACGATAATTTGTATGATGTATACAACCTGATCGTAAATTTCGGGAAGGAACTGTTTGATCGTTCAGAGGTTTCATACCAGGCTTCGGATAACGACCTCTCTTACAAAAAAATACGCCTGCCGCTGGGTACGGGCCGAAATATCATTTTAATCTGCAAGGAATTATTGCATAATATTTTACAACATGCAGGGGCAAAAACTGTAACACTCACCATAGGGATAACGTCTTATAAACAGATTTCCATTACGATATCCGACGATGGTTGTGGGTTTGCAGAAGAACAGCTACCGCTAACAGGAAACGGACTTCGGAACATGCGAAACAGGGCGAAGAGGTTAAACGGGAAATTAGACATCGATTCTAAAATCGGCGTGGGCACCACTAGCCAGGTTATTTTTCCAATTCCTGACTAAGATGCATGGCAGTATAAGGGTAGTTATTATTGAGGATGATAAAATTTTGCTTCAAACCTATGCGGCACTGATAGGGATAGAAGAGGGAATAACCGTAGTTAACGGTTATACTTCTTTTGAACATGCTGAAAGGTATATTACACACGATCAGCCAGATGTCATTCTGATGGATATCCAGTTGCCCGGCATAAGCGGTATTGAAGCTATCCCCCTTGTTAAAAAGCGACTACCCGGGACGCATGTGCTGATGCTAACTGTTTTCGAAAGCGAAGAACAAATATTAAAGGCGCTAGCCAACGGCGCTTCGGGGTACATTACCAAGGACTCCTCTTCACAAAAGATAATCGACTCCCTGTGGGAAGTCAGGGACGGTGGTGGCCCAATGAGCCGCAATGTGGCCCGAATGGTGATCAGATCATTTCAGAAAAACCAGGAATCCCCACTCTCCAAACGAGAAACGGAAATTTTACGAATGATTTCGGAAGGAAAGAAGCGGAGCGAAATAGCTGAAGACCTGTTTATCGAGTTAGAAACTGTAAAAACACATATCAGAAATATTTACCTGAAATTGGACGTCCACTCCAGATCGACGGCTATCCATGTCGCCCGTAAAAATAAGCTCATCTGATAATCAGCAAATCCTTGTAAAAAC
>JAICXZ010000288.1 GCA_025934475.1 Mucilaginibacter sp.
GCCTCCATCGTTTCTTAAAGAGCATACCTATAAGCCTGAAAAAGGCATAAACCAGGTAAGTAGCTACAACGATATAAACTATATCGCCCAGGCTAAAAGGCACAAGGTTAAATACCGGATGAAAAACGTGGCAAATAACCGGGTATAATCCCTGCGAATAATAGCGTTCCACCGCGTGCGGAAAGCTGGCGAAGACCATTAGCAACAAAATAAAAACGGCCAGTACTATGGCAGTTACTGCCCTCGCTTTTACCGGTCTCCTTTTGAATACATTGGCCATCGAATAGGAACAAATATAGTGGTTGGCCGGTTTTATAGCATATAGCCAATAATTGGAAACAAAAGAGCCTTCCCGGCATTCGGAAAGGCTCCTTATTATCTTTTTATTAAAATTAGTCTACCATCACCGGCACATCCACATCGGCCCATTTCATATCGAAATCATGTTTGCCGATTGTGTAAACCAGGCGTTCCTGATTAGCGATCTTTTTCACTTTGACATCTACGCGCAACTGGTCCTGACCCGCGTCGTATTTAAAGGCGCCCCATTGATGAGCGGTTTTATTAAATATCGCGGTCCATTTGCCATCGGCTTTAGGGATCACAAAAAATGCATAAGATCCGGCAGGTAAAGTTTTGCCTTCTACCTTAATGTCTTTGTCGGTTGTAAAAATGGTGGCTTCATTTGCACCTGCGCGATAAACTTTATCCCAGGGTTCCAGGGCACCAAAAATTTTGCGACCCTTTGTGGCCGGGCTGCCATACCATATTTTAATATGTGCACCGCCCAATGTGCCCGCCACACTATCGCGGGGACTAGCGAGGTTTTTTGTCCCCGCTGGTTGCGCAAATGCCACACTTGATAATAGAAAAGTCATAGCCAGTAACGACAATAACTTTGGTTGTAATAATTTTCTCATGGTTTTATGTAATTGATTTGGGTATAAAGATAAATTGAAATTCTGTGCTGTCTTATGTGTAAAAGTCACCGTTATATCATTATTTGTCTGGTTTAGATAATACCATACTATTTCCTTAAAACCATACGTTTATAATATTGTTTTTAAGATAAATCCCACAGCAGTTAGGAATTAGACCGTAAGGTTGAAACAATTGTTGTGAGTTTGGCCCTTGCCGGTGACGGTGAGGGCTTTTTTATTTATAACAAGTTTATTACAACGCCAGCATCCTTGTTCTGGCATGATGATTGGGTAATTATTTACGCAAACGGTCAACTATGAATACCGGAAGGCAGGCGATTTAAAGGGTAGAAGAAACGGGCAGCAACCTGCAGGGAATATGCACAAAATCGGGGCAAAGCGTGCCCAATGAGTAGCGTTAATTCCCATTCAGTATCAAAAAAGACCGGTTGCAAAGCAGTATTAATTGCATTAACCACTCTAAACCACTTTTTATGTCGAAACTTATTATAATTGACGACGACCCTATCCATCACAAGATGGTACAGTACATGCTGAACAAAAACGAGCTTTCGAAAGAAACTACTTACACTTTCGACGGGAAGCTGGTGCTGGATTACCTGCAGGAAAACAAAAACAAGATCACTTCGCTACCCGACTACATTTTTCTGGACTTATACATGCCTAATGGCAGCGGCTGGGACTTCCTAAATGGGTTCCAGGAAATATATCGATCGCTGCGCAAGGAGATCAAAATATTTGTAGTATCGTCATCTATATTCCAGATGGATATCAACCGGTCAAAAAGCTATCCATTTGTAACATCGTACATTACGAAGCCTTTGATCAGGAGCGTTTTCGACAATATTAAGGGCCGCTCGCTAAAACTGACAACAGCGCAACTAAACTAAACCCATATCCCAATTAAGAGGACCGGGCCATTTTGATAGTCGAAAAGCGTATTAGCATGGCCCGGTTTCTTTTTTCATTTTCGGTCGCGGTTTGCAATTGCCAGTAAACTTGCTTTGTTTTGGGGTGATGAAAGATAACCGCAGGCAGCTATACCTCCTACTCTTTATCCTGGCGCCTGTGGTAAACTTCGCTGGCATTGGCCTCGATTTTTTTACCGATGATCCCGGCCTATATGCCTCCATCTCAAAAAATCTAATCTATCGTAAAGAATTCTGGCAGCTATTCACCTATAACCAGGACTGGCTCGACAAGCCTCATTTCCCGTTTTGGGCGGCCATGGTGAGTTTTAAGCTGTTCGGTATTTCGGTTTGGGCCTACCGGTTACCTGCGCTATTGTTTTTCCTGCTGGGATTGCGGTATACCTATCTCTTTACTAAAAAATTCTATAACGAAGATATAGCCTGGATTGCTGTGTTAATCGTCTCCACATCGCTTCACGTGATGATGTCGAATACAGATGTGCGGGCTGAGCCTTATTTGCTGGCTTTAGTGGTGGGCAGTATTTACCATATTAGCAAACTGGACGAACGGTTTAAAGTGGGCGATCTGCTACTAGCGGCTTTGCTTACGGCCTGTGCCATCATGACCAAAGGCATTTTTGTGATTGTGGCGATTTATGGAGCGTTGTTTATCCAATATGTTTTCAAGCATAAATTCCTGCAACTTTTTCGGCTCAAATGGATCCTGCTGGTGCTGCTGACCGGCGTTTTTATCCTGCCTGAGCTTTATGCCTTATACAGCCAATTCGACCTGCATCCAGAGAAAGTTGTTTTTGGCAGGCACAATGTATCCGGCATCAAATGGTTCTTTTGGGATAGTCAATTTGGGCGCTTTGTGAATAACGGCCCTATCACCCGGCAGTCGGGCGATGTTTTCTTTTACCTTCACACATTGCTTTGGGCATTTGCGCCCTGGTGCCTGGTTTTTTATTATGCGATATTTAAGAGTGTCAAAAATATAGCCCAGCGAAAACCACTGCCCGAATACTACAGCCTGGGCGGGGGATTGCTATTGCTATTACTGTTCTCGCTTTCGCGTTTCCAGCTGCCGTTTTACACCAACACCGTTTTTCCGCTATTTGCCATTGTGACCGCCCCTTATTGCTACAACCAACTAAGCAAGACTGGTAATTATTTCAGGACGATTGGCCTGGGTATCTATCTCATTATACTTCCGTTAGCGGTTTTGGCGCTTCACTACTTATCGGCTCCAGGGGGTACTTTGGTGTTGACCATCGAGGCCGTTGCGCTGGTTTTCATTGTTGCAGTTATCATCAAAAAGACAGAACAGCAACTACGGTTATTTCTGCTCGCCTGCGCAGTAGTGTTATTTGCCGATTTGTACCTCAATACCGTGTTTTACAAACTGGTAATCAGTTACCGTGGACAGATTAAAGCGGCCCGGTATTTGAATCAAAACATTCCATCTGCCACACCCATTTATAATTTGAGCGCCGAGAATAATGTGTTCCAGTTTTATGCTGCGAGGCCGGTGGGTTATGTGGCAACCGAAGATTTCAAATCATTCAGCCCACCACAAGGCGCTATCATGTTTGCCAATCAGAAAGCAATAGATTCGCTGCGCAAAGCACAGCTTAACTTCAAAGAAATAAAAGCATTCTCTGATTACCATTCAGAAACGGTAACGATGGATTTCATCAATAAGGCAACCAGAAGTGCGGCACTCGACAGCGTCTACCTGATAAGCAAATAAAAGCTTCTATTGCTGCTCGCCTCCATTGATCATATCGGAAACAATGCCCTTACTATCCTTCCTTTCAGCGAGATAAACACCTGCCAAATGCACGGCAATAAAAATAAGTACCAGGTACATGCCAAACTGGTGTATTTCCCTAATAAAATGCATTTTATGTAATAAAGGCACGTCGTCTTCAAATACCAGGCATAGGCCAGTAATGCCCATGACCATTAGGAGCAGGTAGAATGTAGCATACAGTGATTTAACTACAAACTCATGCCTCGCAATCATGCGGTTTTGCCCTGCTTTAAACTGCTGCCGGGCTACTTTGATTTTCCTAATCAATTTTTGATCTGTCAGTTGAAAGAATTCAGCTCCTAATCTGAACAATAGCAGCGCTATTAAACAATAGCCGAAATACTGATGATATTCCCAAACACGATCGCGTAAACCGCCAACCAGCGAACGGGTTTGCTCTTCGGTAATAGCTGTTCCAGATTTTTTGAGGCTGTCCTGAACAAAGCCACGAACTGCCCATCCATTTAATATGGTTGAGTTAGCGAGCACCGTCAGCAATGAGCCTGTAATAACTATCGCATTGGCCCAATGCCAGAAACGAAGTGAAGATGAATATTTTTTAGTTTGCTCTGGATGCTCGATGTTGGTCCTGGTTGGTTCTATTACAGTCATATTGTTGGATTATCACCTTAAAATTATCCGCAGAAATTGAATAAATTTTGAATTTCTTAAAATATTTAATCCAATATTATTCATATTCAGAATCCGGACAGAATTCGGTCATAGTTTTATTACAGAAACTTTGGATGCGTTCTATTAGTTTTGATTTCAGGAAAAAATCGCCAGCTTTATCCACCTATGCGTAAGATATTATTACTATGCGTCGCTTTAAGCACTTTCACTATCCGGCTTATGGCACAAGACAACTACGAAATACAAGTATATGGTTCCGAAACCGTGGAAAAGGGCCATACAATGGTGGAATTGCATAGTAATTACACCGCAAACGGCAGCACCGCAGTAGTTGACGGTGAGTACCCCACCAATCACATTGTTCACGAAACAATAGAAATAACACATGGCTGGACTCCCTGGTTCGAGACAGGTTTCTATTTCTTTAACGCACTGGGTGACGATGGCCGGAGCGGCTATGTAGGCTCGCATATCCGGCCCCGTTTTGCAGCACCCGAAAGCTGGAAATGGCCGGTTGGCGTAAGCTTGTCACTTGAATTCGGATTTCAAAAGGCTCAATATTCGGCCAATACGACTACGCTGGAGATACGGCCCATCGTCGATAAAAAGATAAAAAAATGGTACCTGGCATTTAACCCAACCCTCGACCAAAGTTTTAAAGGTCCGGATGAGCATCGTGGACTTATCTATTCGCCCAACCTGAAGGGTAGTTATGACGTAACTAAAGTTGTTGCCCTGGGCCTGGAATATTATGGCGGCACGGGCCCGATTTTCCATTTAGATCCTTACCAGCAACAGCAGCACCAAATTTTCGCCGCTATCGACCTGAATACTCCAGATCCCAACTGGGAATTTAATGGAGGTATTGGCTTAGGCCTCACCAACAGTACTGATAAGGCCATTTTTAAGATTATTATAGGGAGAAGATTTTAGTCTACAGTCAATAGTCCATGGTCGATAGTCCATGGATGATGGTCTATCGTCTTCGGAAATTTGCCATGGTCTATCGACTATGGACCATGGACAAA
>JAICXZ010000087.1 GCA_025934475.1 Mucilaginibacter sp.
AATAACGATCCATTATATGTAATTGATGGTTTTGTAGGAGCCGATTTTTCTATTCTTAACCCAAACGATATAGAGTCGATACAGGTGCTTAAGGATGCCGCATCTACCGCTATTTACGGTAGCAGGGGGGCAAATGGCGTTATCATTATCACCACGAAGCGCGGAAAAAACGGCAATACAAAGGTAACCTACGACGGTTACGCAGGCTTACAGCAGCAAGGCAAGTTTTTAAAGGTGGACAACCTTCAGCAATATGCTGCTTTACAAAACAGGCTCGCAGCGGTTTTTGGCACGCAGCCACGGGGCGAGTTTGCTAATCCGAGCATTCTGGGACCGGGCACCAACTGGCAGCAAGCTATCTTCCGTACCGCAGGTGAGCAAAGCCATAACTTATCGGTATCGGGTGCTAACGGTAAGTCCGACTACTACCTTTCAGCAGGTTACTTTAAGCAGGATGGAACAGTTTTGGGATATAATTTTGACAGGTATAGCATACGCGGCGTTATCAATTCGCAGGCCAAAGACTGGTTAAAGATGGGTACGGTATTTGGTGCAAGCCGAAGCGATGAAAATGTTGGCATGGGCAGCAATACCGGTATTATTTACAATGCTTTATTGGCAGCACCCGATCAGGCAGTTTATAACGCAGATGGTTCGTACGCTGGTCCGGCATATGTTAATGGTCAATTTGAAGGCGGCCCGAACCCGGTGCAGCAAGCGCTAAACATTTCAAATACGCTTAATAGAAATAATATCAATGGCAATTTATATGCCGATATACAATTTTTCAAAGATCTGAGCTTACACTCGGAAGTTGGCGGCGATTTCAATTGGGCCAATGGCCAAACCTTTAATCCAACTTACTCCTACGGCGCAGCAGGCGTAACCTCGGTCGATCAGACGTTTCACAATGACAATGCTACGCTAAGCCGTGCAATTACAAATAGCAGCTATTGGACCTGGAAGGAGTATTTTAACTATTCGCATACCTGGGGCAAACATTATTTAACAGCCCTGGCAGGCCGTGAAGTTTGGGAATCAAAATATAACTACGTTCCGCTTCAGGGTATAGGTTTTCCCGCAGGCAATAACGTACAGAGCATCGCGCTGGCGAATGCGGTTGGAGCCAGCGTGCCAGAACAAATAGGCAGTCAGACAATGCAATCATACCTGGGCAGGTTTATTTACACATATGATAATAAGTATAGCATTACGGCCAATATACGGAGTGACCAAAGCTCGAATTTCAACCCTAATCCGAACAAGCAAATTGGTTATTTCCCGGGTGTGGCGGTGTCATGGAGATTGTCGGAAGAGCCTTTTATGGCTTCGTTAAAATCTGTAGCCAACAACATTAAGATCAGGTTGGGTTATGGTACAACCGGTAATTCAGGCGTTCCGCAATATGTATATGGCGCATCGTTAAAGGGCGTGGCTACAGCTTTCGGTACAGGGTTTATTATCAATAACGTGGCCAATCCAAACTTAACCTGGCAAACTACTATTCAGAAAAACGTTGGGGTTGATTTGACCTTGCTCGATCGCATCGATGTAACTTTCGATGCTTACGACAAAACAGCCAAAAACTTCCTGTTCCAACAACCGTTGCCTTATTTCCTTTTGGGCGGTCCCAATGAGTATGGCGATAACCCAGCCGGCATTCAGGCTCCTTATGTAAATGCTGGAAATATCGAAAACAAAGGCTTTGAGTTCACCATCAACAGCAGAAATATTGAAAGTAAAGACTTTAAGTGGAGCACAACGCTTACATTTTCACACTACAAAAACACTGTAACCTCGTTAAATGGTGTACCTGCTATTAATGAAAATGTTCCTACGGCCTATGTGAATTTGGCTGCCACCAAAACGGTTGTTGGCCAGCCAATAGGCGAATTCTACGGTTACAAAGTACAGGGCGTAGTAAAAACCCAGGCACAACTGCAATACCTGGCTACACACCCGCAAAATGTAACGGGCACCACGCCGCAAGTGGTTAGCAGTGCGCAGGGGAATACCATCTGGCTGGGCGACTTGCAATATGTTGATACCAATCATGATGGCAAAGTAGACGAAAACGACCAGGTACCTCTTGGTAACCCTAATCCTGATTTTACTTATGGGTTTACCAATACTTTCTCTTACAAGAATTTTGACCTGTCAATATTCTTCTACGGTTCGTATGGCGGCAAAATATTGGATGTGCTGGAATATCAAACAGCCGGGTTATCAGGCTTGTATACAAACCAGTTAGCCTCTACAGCAAACTTCTGGACGCCAAGCAATCCGAATTCGAATATCCCGGCGCCGCGCGGCGGACTTGGGAACCCTAACCTGGTAATGTCTGACCGGTTTTTGGAAAGCGCGTCATTCCTGCGTTTGCAGAACGTACGTTTAGGATATACCCTGCCGGCTAATTGGGCCAAACATATAGCTATGACCAATTTTAAAGTGTATGTAAGCGGTCAAAACCTGTTTGTAATTACCAAGTATCCGGGCCTCGACCCTGAAGTAGGTTCATTTAATCAAAACCCGCTTTTAATGAATATTGATATGGGAAGATACCCGGCGCCTCGTGTGTTTACATTGGGAATCAACGCACAGTTTTAAATTTTTAAGAAATTGGATATGAAAAGACATATAAAATATATCACGGGTCTGGCTGTAATAACAAGTATGCTTGCAGCAGGTTGCAAAAAGGATTTTTTTAACCGTCCGCCCGAATCCAGCGTTACGGTTGGCAATTATTACAAAACAACATCGCAGGTACAGGCTGCTACAAATGGTTTGTACGGCTCGCCCTGGTTTGGCTGGAACAATAAAGTTGGATGGGCTATTACCGAATTATCGAGCGGCAACGGCTTTACCTATTCGTCGGATGTTAATGCCTTCATCACCTGGTCGGCGCCAAACGCTAACCCCGAAATACTTGCGGCATGGGATTCGCCCTTCACGGTTATAGCGCAATGTAATGGTTTGATTGCTAACATGCCGGCAACCATATCCGGCGTATCGCAGGCCACCGTCAACAATGCGCTCGGCGAAGCTCACCTGATGCGTGCGGTTGCTTACTTCTACCTGGTACGTGTTTTCGGGAATGTGCCAATTGTAGAAAATCCGCTCGACGATATAAAGAACTTTCAAACCGTACCAACTAACCCTATATCTGACGTGTATAAGTTGATGGTTAAGGATCTGCAATTTGCAGAGGCCAACTGTTCGGCAAATACTGCAAGCACCGGCCACGGCGACAGCGGCTCGGCATCGGCTATGCTGGCAAAAGTTTATCTGTATATGCAGGATTATGTGAATGCGCAAAAAGAAGCGGAAAAGGTGATCAACAGCGGCGAATTCGCGCTTTTGCCAACTTACGAAAATCTGTTCCAAACGGCCTTCAATAACAATAAGGAAAGCATATTGGCTATGCAATGGATCTCTAACGGAGGCTATGATTATGGCAATTCTATACAGGCATCCTGGGCCTACAACAGTACCATCACCGGCACTGGCGATGGCTACTCCGTTTTCGGCCCAACAATCGACCTGCAAAATGCATTCAAGGCCGAAGGCGGAGATACCATACGCAGGCATGCTACCATTATGATTCCGGGCAGCTATTATCCTGATCTGGATGCGGCATCCGGTGGTTACCGCTTTCCGGCAAACGGCAGCGCTCAGAACGAAAATGCCGCAGCGAAAAAATATGTGGTAGGTACTCCGGCAGACAACGGCGGCAAAAGTGCTGCCCAGGCCGCAGGAAACAACACCTATATCATGCGCTATTCAGATGTTCTGCTGATTGAAGCCGAAGCTATTCTGGGCCAGTCAGCAGGCATACAGCCAGGCACCGGCATACCGCTTACTGCATCTACTTCGGATGCGAAAGCTTTAACGGCTATTAACGCAGTTAGGGCTCGTGTGGGTGTACCAGCCCTTACTTCGTTTACTTATTCGCAGTTATTACTTGAAAGGCGCCTGGAGTTTGCTTTGGAGCAGGATTACTGGTTTGATCTGTGTCGCATAGATGGCTACAAGCCTGCGGGATCAGCAACGTCGCCTAGCAGCCACCCTACAGCTATCTCCATTATCAGCCAGCAGGAGCGGGGTACTTATAGCACCACCGCCGATAATAACCCGGTAATCTATTCGAATAAGCTCACGCCAACGGATGCGGACTTTTTCTTCCCGGTGCCGGTTTCAGAGTCAGCAATTGATCCCAATTTGATTAAGGCGCCGGTGCCGTACAAATTCAACAATTAAGTAGAGATATTAAATGATAAAGAAGATGAAACGATCATTAACTTTTTACTGGATACTACCGGTTTTGGCAGTATTTAGTATCGTTTCCTGTAAAAAGGATAAAAGCCTTGGATATACGCCGGGCACGGGGGCGCCCACGATCACCAAAGTGCAGACTGTTAACAAATATGTAGCAGACACGGTACTTCAGTCTACCACAATTTACAACAGTTCGGGCATTGCAACCACCACGGTTGATACCAATTTTAACCATAAATCGCTTACGGCTCTTGATTCCACGACCGTAACCGGCAATTTGGGCAATATGTATAGGATAACGGGTACGAATCTGGGCAGCGCTACAAAACTTACCATCAATGGCGTTACGGTTTATTTTAACCGGGCCTGGGGTAGCGACAATACCATCATTTTTACCTTGCCGACCAATATTCCTTACGTACAGCCTCAGTCGAACACCATGGTTGTTACCACCCTGCATGGGGCGGTTAGTTATAAGTTTACCACGCTGCCTCCGCCGCCAACTATCCTCCAGGTAACAGACTTCGACTTTTGGTCAGGTTCACAAATTACGCTTACAGGGAAAGGCTTTGCATCAGTAACAGATATCAAGTTGCAAACTACCGGTGATGAGGTTTCCATCGTTTCACAGAACGACAGTACCTTAGTATTGCAGATGCCGTCAAGCAGCACGGTTACCGAATCGCCATTATTATTTACCTACACGTCAGGATCAAATACCGGGGCAAAAACGGCGTCGACTGCTGTTTTCAATGATCTGGATAACGCGTACACCATTTACTTCAAGGACAGCTTCCAAAATTCATGGGGCGATAATTCCTGGTCGCATCCATCCGGCTCACAGACCGGCACTCCCCACGCATTTGGTGGCACCAGTTCTATTGAGGCAAGCTACCCGGCGGGCGCATGGCAAATTGAAGGCTGGGCAAACTGGTGGCCAGGCTTTGCTTATGATGCCAGCTATAAGTATCTTACTTTTTGGGTTAAGGGCGGAAAAGCTACCCATACCCTTGTGTTGGTTGGCGATAAGATGGTGGGCGGATACGGGCAGGTTCAAAATGCCAACGCTTACGCAGGTCAGCTCGTCACTGTGCCTGCGGGTGTATGGACATTTGTTAAAATACCGCTCGCGCCACCTTCAACAGCATTTTCGTCAACATCAACCTTGCTTAATTATTGGGCGAATGGCTCTACTGCCAACCAGCTAGGGTTCTTCCTGCAGGGACAAAGCGGAGACGTTAACGAAACCATGTATTTTGATGAGGTTGCGTTTGTAAAATAAAAATCAGGCTTGCGAAGTCTTCACACCTTCGTGAGCCTTGAAATTTAAATAAAGGTTCAGGTTTAGTTGATTAGTTTTTGAGATGCCGCCGGTGACGGTTCCAGGTTCAGGCGGCATCTCTTTGTTGTAAATCATTATGTTCATGTTAAATAGGTGTCATATCGGTGCGCTGTTTAACCAGTTATTTTAGGAGATATGGCAAGTAGTGTGATGCGGGAAATAACTCCGCTAACCCCAAGTGATTGCTTTACTATTTTTTCGCGGGTTAAACAGAAATTCGACTTTCCTCTTCATTATCACGAAGAATATGAGTTAACCCTGATACTCAACGCCAAAGGGGCCAAACGGGTAATAGGTGGGCATATTGAAATGATTGAGAATGCAGAGTTGGTGCTGATTGGACCTAATATGTATCATGGCTGGTTTACACACCAATGCCAGAGCGAGGAAATAACCGAGGTTGTAATCCAGTTTCATAAGGATCTTTTCGATGATAAATTGCTGAAGCGAAACCAGCTGAGCTTTATAAAGAGCATGTTCGAGCGTTCGCAGAGGGGCATTTTATTTTCGCAGGAGGCTGTTTTGGCGCTGAAGGACCGGCTGCTTACGCTGGATAAAAAGACAGGTTTTGATTCGGTGCTCGAATTACTTTCCATCCTGCACGACCTGTCGATTTCGCGCAATACGCGTACGTTGTCAGACCTCGTTTTTTCAAGTGAAAAGTTCTACTATAATAGCCGCCGCATCGAGAAGGTGTTCGAGTATATGAATGCCAATTACAACAAATCGGTATCGCTGGCCGAAGTGGCAAGAATAGCCAACATGCCCGAAGCTTCATTTAGCCGGTTTATTAAAAAACGCACCGGTAAAACCTTCATTGACAGCCTGAACGAGATACGTCTTGGCCACGCGTCGCGGATGCTCATTGACACAACGAATACCATTGCTGAGATCGCCTATAAATGCGGGTTTAACAATATTTCCAACTTCAACCGGATATTCAAGCGCAAAAAATTCTGCATACCCAAGGAGTTCAGGGAGACTTATACCGGGAATCGGGTCTTTATATGAGTTGATTAGGTTGAATAGGTTATTATTCCTGGCATTAAAATTAATCGCTTAACCAACTCAATCTAACTTAATCAACCCAATCTAACCCAATCAACTACCAAAAAGCTTAAAATCTATAAATGAAACATCTAGCCAAAATCAGCTTTAATTTGTTAATAGTATCGCTTGCGATTTGCTCATGTTCCAAATCGCCCCAAAATACTAATACCTCTGTAACTACCAACACTGGCCCTACTACTTCAGGTAACACTCCCGGTACCATCCAAAAAGGGTCGGACCCGCAAGTGGACCAGGCACAGGGCTTTTTTCTGAATGATTCGTGGCAGCCAAAAACTTTCACGGCGCCATCCGGCACGTCGAGCGTTTCAAAGCCCGCTGCTTCGGACATTACTGTGAGCATTGATCTGAGCCAGATCGTTACCAAAGTTTCGCCCCTGATATTTGGTAATAACACCAATCCTTTTATGGGACAAATGGTGGATCAGCCAGCATTAATGACTAACCTGGCAACACTGTCGCCCAATATCCTGCGTTTTCCGGGCGGCAGTTTGTCAGATGTTTATTTCTGGAACGCCGGCGATGGCCAGGCTCCGGCCGATGCACCGGCTCAATTGCTCGATGCCAACGGCAATGCTTCCAATGCGGGTTACTGGTACGGCAATAATACCGGCGAGTGGACAATGACGTTAGATAACTACTATAAGGCACTACAGCAGGTAAATGCTAAAGGTTTAATCACCGTAAACTACGGTTATGCCCGCTACGGCACCAGTGCTAATCCTGTGCAGGCGGCCGCGCATCTGGCGGCGCAATGGGTTAGGTATGATAAGGGCCGCACTAAATACTGGGAAATTGGTAATGAGGTGTATGGCAGTTGGGAAGCAGGATACCGTATTAGTGTGCCTGCGAACCAGGATGGCCAGCCTCAGATTGTAACCCCCGCGATTTATGGCACCCACTTTAAAGTCTTCGCTGATTCCATGCGCGCGGCGGCCACGCAGGTTGGTGCGACAATCGAGATCGGAATAGTTTTGACGGGCGCAAATGACGCCTCTGTTTCCGGTCAGGTGAACAACTGGAATGCTGGAGTGCTGGCTGCAGCCGGTAACACACCCGATTTTTTTGTAGTGCACAACTACTACACGCCATATAATCAAAACTCTACTCCGGCGGTGATACTGGGTACACCTGTTTCCAGCACTGCGTCAATGGTCAGTTGGGTCAGATCGAGCGCTGCAGGCGCTTCGGTAACGCAAAAGCCAATTGCGATGGATGAGTATAATATCTTCGCCACAGGCTCCAACCAAATGGTATCGCAAATTGCCGGTGTGCATGGAGTGATGGTTTTGGGTGAGTCACTCAAAAATAAAATAAGCATGGCAAGCCGCTGGGATTTGGCCAACGGCTGGGACAATGGCGATGACATGGGGCTATTCAACAATTCGTCTCAAACATCAGGAAGCGAACCCGGCGCTGCCGCCTGGAATCCTCGCCCGGCATATTATTATATGTATTATTTCCAGAAGTATTTTGGTGATCGCATGGTGGCCTCAACCGTAACCGGCAGCAGTGATATTTTGAGCTATGCCTCGATGTTTTCATCCGGCCAGGCTGCGGATATTTTGGTCAATACCAGTTCGACAGATCATACAGTTACCATTGGCATCAATAACTTCCTGCCGGGTACCAACTATTATTATTATGTGTTGCAGGGCGGGAGCGAGGCAACCTATTCACGTAAGGTTTATGTCAATGGTTCAGGGCCTTCAGGTGTTTCGGGCGGCCCCTCGAACTTTACCGGCATAGCGCCTATTTCGGCAGCACAAAAGGGAGGGATTACTGTTGTGGTTCCTGCTTATGGAGTAGTATATTTGGTCGCCGACGGCAATATATAAACCAAATTAACTATGAGAAAGACACTACTTATCGCGTTGAT